>CABIKM010000033.1 GCA_902196205.1 Candidatus Methylomirabilis lanthanidiphila
AAAGGGGGGAACGGGGGATTTCGGGACCGGAGTAAGAGACTTTCGAACCAATGACGGAGTATATGGTAAATGATGATGACATCAAGTGAGACGCTGGCGCTGAACCTGCTGCTCCTGGCGCTCGGAGGCTTCGGCGCCGGCGCAGCAGGGGCGCTGCTGGCGGCGCGCCGGCCGCGCGTCTCGCGATGGGCGGGGCACGCGGGCGCGCTCATCGGCGCCGTGGCGGCGTTCGCCTTGGGCGCGGTTGGCCTGGCAGGCGGTACGCTGGACGTAACGATCCCGACCCTCTTCCCCGTTGACGGACTCTCCCTCGGCATGGATCGCCTCAGCGCGTTCTTCGTCCTGGTGATTGCGGTGGCGGCGATCCCGTCCTCGATCTATGCCATCGCCTATACCCGCGACTATGAGGGCAGGTCGTCCCTGGCAGGGATGGGTCTTGGGTTCAATGTCTTCCTCGCCGGGATGGTGCTCGCCGCTCTGGCCCGCAATGTGCTGACATTTCTGTTCATGTGGGAGGCCATGTCGCTGGCGTCGTACTTCCTTGTCATGACAGAGGCTGAGCACAGAGAGACGCAGTACGCGGGCTGGCTCTACGTGGTGACGACGCATGCCGGCTTCGCATGCCTGCTGATCGGCTTTCTGTTGATGGCGCATGAAACCGGCACAACGAACCTGAGCGAATGGGGCGCCGCATCGGCACTATTGAGCGGTCCGATGCGTGATGCCATATTCGTCCTGCTGGCGCTCGGCTTTGGGGCTAAGGCAGGCGTGGTTCCCTTGCACATTTGGCTCCCGAAGGCCCATCCCGCCGCGCCCAGCCATGTGTCGGCGCTGATGTCGGGGGTGATGATCAAGCTTGGGGTCTACGGACTTGTCCGGATCGGGTTCGATTGGCTCGGAGTCGGCGTATCCTGGTGGGGCGGCGCGGTACTGGTCGTCGCGGCCATGAGCGCGGTGCTTGGCGTACTGTATGCGTTGGTGGAGCAGGATCTCAAATGCCTGCTCGCCTATTCCAGCGTCGAGAATATCGGCATTATCCTGCTCGGGGTAGGGGCCGGGATGCTCTTCCGGAGCTATCACCTCGACGCCCTGGCCTCGCTGGCGCTGGTGGCGGGCCTGTATCACGCGCTCAATCACGCGGTATTCAAACCCCTCCTCTTCATGGGCGCAGGCGCCGTAGTCCACGCGACCGGAACCCGCAATATGGAGGAGATGGGGGGGCTTATCAAGCGGATGCCGCAGACTGCCGCCTGCTTCCTCGTCGGATCGGTGGCGATCGCGGCGCTGCCGCCGTTCAACGGCTTTATCAGCGAATGGCTGATGTTTCAGTCGCTGCTCCTCAGCTTTCAGATCTCGGCCACGGGGACCAACCTGCTCTTCGCGCTGTCGATCGCCGCGCTCGCATTGACGAGCGGGCTTGCGGCGGCCTGTTTCGTGAAGGCCTTCGGGATCGCCTTTCTGGCGCTCCCGCGCAGTCAACAGGCCGAACAGGCGCGGGAGGTCCCATGGATGATGCGCGGAACGATGGCGATATCGGCGATGGCGTGTCTGCTGCTTGGGGTGGCGCCGGTTGGTGCGCTGCGTCTCTTGAATGCGACAGCGGCCGACCTGACAGGAACCTATGCGGACGTCCGTTTCAACTGGAACGGGATTGTCGCCAATGACGCGTTCGCGACCGTGTCGCCGCTGTGGATCGCGGTCGCGTTGGTCTCGTTGCTGGCGCTGGTTCCGATCGTCTTGCGTATCATCGGCGCGAACGTAGGGCGGCGCGCCTATGAAACATGGGGGTGCGGACGCGCGTTGCAGACCGCGCGTTTTGAATACACCGGGACGGCGTTCGCCAATCCGTTTAAGCGGGTGTTCGGGCTCTTATACCGGCCGGTCAAGGAGCTGGACATCCAGTTCCACCCGGAATCCCGAATGTTCGTCGAAACCATCGCCTACCGCAATGAGACGCGCTCGATCTTTGAGGAGGCGTTCTATGGCCCGATCTCCCGGCTGGTGCAGCGAGGCGCCCAGCGGGCGCGTATCGTGCAGTCCGGCAACGTACATCTGTATCTGTTGTATATCTTCGTGGCGTTGATAGCGCTGCTGGCGCTGGCGGGGTAGTACCTAATTATGAAAGTTAGCGCACATAATCCGTCATACCCGCGAAAGCGGGTATCCAGGAAAATCAATGGATTCCCGCTTAAGGACTGCGGGAATGACGCTACGAGAATTATTGCGAGTAAGCACTAGCGAGCCGATGCTCACACAGATCGTTATCGAACTGATCCAGTTGCTGATAGTCGGACTCGGCGCGCCGCTCCTGGTGGGGCTGGTTCGGCGGGTGAAAGCACGGCTGCAGGGACGGCGCGGGGCCGGCGTGCTCCAGCCGTACGCCGATCTACGCAAGCTTCTGGCGAAAGAAGCGGTTGTATCGGAGACCACGTCGTGGATCTTCCGGTTTACGCCGTACCTGCTGGTCGCAACAATGCTGCTCTCAGCGCTTCTGGTTCCGCTGCTCACGACCCGGACGCCGCTCGGCTTTCTCGGCAATATCATCGTGTTGATGTATCTCTTCCTGCTCGGCACCTTCTTCCTGGCGCTGGCGGGGCTGGATGCCGGAAGCGCATTCGGCGGCATGGGCAGCAGTCGCGAGATGGCCGTTGCGGCCCTGGCTGAGCCGACCGTGATGATCGCGATCTTCGCGATCGCGCTGCGCGTCGGGAATACGGAGTTGGATGAGATCGTCAGACGCGGCGCGACCGATTCGCTCTTGTTGCTGACCCCCGGGCACCTGCTGGCGTTTCTGGCATTCTTTATCGTCGCGCTTGCAGAGACGGGGCGATTGCCGGTGGACAATCCGGCGACGCACCTGGAGCTGACGATGATCCATGAGGCGATGGTGCTGGAGTACTCGGGGCGGCACCTCATGCTGATCGAGTGGGCCGCAGGGATGAAGCTCCTGATCTTTCTGGCGCTGCTTACAAACCTGTTCTTTCCGTGGGGCGTCGCATTGACGGTGACGCCGTTGGCGGTGGCCGTCGCCTTTGTCGCGCTGATCGTAAAGGTAGGCGTGCTCGCCGTCGGAATTGCCGTGATCGAGACGGCAATGGCCAAGTTGCGGCTGTTCCGGCTGCCGGCGCTATTGAGCGGATCGTTCGCGCTGGCCCTGCTGGCCGTCGTCTCGTTTTTATTCGTGAAATAGGCCGGGTGAATGGTCGCCGAACTGTTCCCGAAGTTGGTCACATTACTCTCATTCACGGTGCTTGGCGCAGCGTTCCTGCTGATCGTACGCCGGGACCTGGCCGGTCAGGTTCGACTCTTTGCGGCGCAATCGCTGACCCTGGCCATTCTGGCGGCGGTCGTCGCCGCATTCACGAGAAGCGTAGAGTTGGCCGGCGTAGCCGCGGTGGTGGCGCTCCTCAAGGTGTGGATCATCCCGCGCGTACTCACTCGCGCGGTGGCCAAGATCGGTTTGCAGCCGGCCGCCTTGCCGTATCTGGGGACCCCCGCGACGCTGGTCGTGTGTGGGGGCCTGGTGGCGATTGCTTTTTACGTCATGGCCCCCGTGGCCGCATCAAACCCGCTTCCCACGGCGGAGGCCATTCCGATCGCCTTTGCCGGCGTGCTGATCGGCTTTTTCGTGATGGTCAATCGGCGGCGCGCGCTCACGCAGATCCTCGGCTTCTTGATGCTTGAGAACAGCATCTTCCTGCTCGCACTGCTGGCCACGTATGGGGTGCCGTTCATTGTAGAGATCGGGGTATTCCTGGATGTGCTGGTGGCTGTGTTGATTATGGAGGTCTTCGTCTATCGCATCAAAGAGAACTTCGATTCGATCGAGGTCGACCGGTTGGGGAGGCTGAAGGGATAATGCTTGTCGCGTTGCTGCTCATGCCGCTGATCGCATCAGTCTTCATGGTGCTGGTGCGCCCACGGGTGTGGCTTGAGATCATCCACGCGCTCGCCGCCCTGAGCGGACTGGCCGTCGGGCTCATGGTTGCCGCGCGGGTGTGGCGGGGCGATGTGCCTGTTGCGGTCGGAGGACTGCTTCGCGCAGACGGGCTTTCGGCGTTGATGGTAGTCGTGATCACCTTGTTGGGGGCGATCGCCGCGCTGTACGGGCTTGGCTATATCCGGGTCGAATATGACGACAGCCATCTGTCCAAGGTCCGAGGTTTCTTCGCACTCTTTCACCTCTTTATCTTTACCATGCTGCTGGCGGTCACGACGGATAACCTCGGCATCATGTGGGTGGCGATTGAGGGCACGACGTTGGCGACCGCCTTTCTGGTCAACCTGCACAATACGCCCAGATCGTTGGAGGCGGCCTATAAGTACCTCATCCTCTCCTCGGTAGGCATCGCCCTCGCCTTCATCGGCACGGCGCTGTTGTATTACTCCGGCGTCTCGCGCGCAGGCGAGATTGCCGTGAATTGGACCTCGCTCCGAGATGCTGCGCCATCACTGAATCCCCAGGTGGTCCGGCTCGCCTTCGCCTTTATCCTCGTCGGTTACGGGACCAAAGCGGGTCTGGCGCCGATGCATACGTGGCTGCCGGACGCCCACAGCGAGGCGCCTGCGCCGATCAGCGCATTGATGTCCGGCGTCCTGCTTAACGTCGGACTGTACGCGCTGATGCGGTTCAAGGTCGTGGTGGACATCGCCGTGGGCCCACACTTTGCCGGCCCATGGTTTGTAGGCATCGGGCTGCTGTCGCTGGCAGTGGCTGCGGTCTTTCTTGTTGTGCCGCGCAATTACAAACGCATGCTGGCCTATTCAAGCGTCGAGCATATCGGCGTGATCTGCCTGGGATTGGGATTTGGCGGCTACTGGGGCGTGTTGGGCGCGCTCCTGCACGTCGTCAATCACGCGTTGTCAAAGTCGCTGCTGTTCATCCTGTCCGGAAATATCCTGTTGAAATATCAGACGACCGATATCCTGCGAGTGCGCGGGCTGTTGCGGGCGTCGCCGCTGACGGCCGGCGCATTTGCGGCAGGCACACTTGCGCTGCTTGGCCTGCCCCCTTTCGGGCTATTCATGAGCGAATTCCTGATCTTTCGCGCGGGCATAGAGCGCGGACCCGTGTGGGTGGTGATCGTGGGGGCGGTGCTGCTCGCCGTCGTGTTCGCGGGTATGCTCGGCAGCGTGAACCAGATGCTCTACGGGGCGCCCCCCGAGAAGTTGGAGCATGGGGATGTGCTGAAGTGGTCGCTGGCGCCGCTGGTGGTCAATTTCGCCCTCTTGCTTGTGCTGGGGCTGACGCTTCCGGACGCGGTTGCGGACGCCCTCGACCAGGCGCTCAGGGTACTTGGGGTTCCCCGTGCCTGATCTGAACGGTGTCGCCCGGCAACTTCGTGCGACAGCACTCACGCTGACCGACCTGCAGACGCGTCCTCCGCGGGAGGTGCGAGTCGGCGTCGAACGGGATGAGTTGGTCCCGTTTGCCGAATACGTGCGCGACAGATTCGGCGCGAGGCCCGAGCTGATTGTGGCGGAGGATACGCGGGCGGAGCGCGGAAGCTTTACGTTACGCTACCTCTTTGAGCTTGAAGGCGTGGACCTGATTATCGTTGCGTCGGCGGCGGTTCATGAGGATGACCGCCGATTTCCGTCGCTGGCAACGCGCTGGTATCTGGCCGGCCGGTTTGAGCGCGAGATTCATGACCTGTTCGGCCTTGTGCCGACCGGTCACCCCGATCTGCGCCGCCTGCCGTTGCACCAGTTCTGGCCTGCGGCGTATCACCCCCTGTTAAAGGATGCCCGGATGCCCCCTGCATTTACGGATGACGGCACGCCCTTTCCGTTTCGCCGCGTTGAGGGCGAGGGGATTCATGAGATCACCGTCGGCCCGGTACACGCGGGCATCATCGAGCCGGGCCATTTCCGGTTCAGTGTCGAGGGCGAGACCATTGTCAATCTCGAGACCCGGCTCTATTTCGTGCACAAGGGGATCGAGCGGCTGTTTGAGGCGGTTCCGCTCGAGCGCGGGATAGGACTGGCCGAACGGATTTCCGGCGACAGCAGCGTGGCGCACGCGCTCGCGTTCTGCCAGGCACTCGAATCGACAGCGGAGCTGCAGATCCCGCCTCGCGCGGCCTATCTGCGCGTCGTACTGCTTGAACTGGAACGGCTCTACAATCACATCGCGGATGTCGGCGCCATCTGTACCGACACCGGCTTTGCGATCGCCAATGCCCACGCGATGAGGATTCGGGAGGATATGCTGCGCTTGAATGCGCGCCTGGTCGGCCATCGACTGTTGCGCGGGGCGCTGATCGCGGGCGGCGTGGCGTGCGACTTTACCGCGGAGCAGATTGCAGACGCGCGGGAGACCGTACAGCGCGCAACGAACGACTTTGACGACATCGTAAAGATCGCGCTGGACAATAGTCTGGTATTGGACCGGCTGCACGGGACAGGGCGCCTGTCGACACAGACCGCGCACGAACTGCAAGTCGTCGGACTGGCGGCGCGCGCCAGTGGAATCGATCGGGACGCCAGGCGGGATCATCCCTTTGCGGCCTATGCGGATCTGCCGCCCCGCGTGCCGGTATACAGCGAGGGCGATGTCTGGGCGCGGCTGATGGTGCGGGTCGATGAGGCGCGAGAGGCCGCCGATCTGATCATACGCGCTTTAGACGGGCTCTCTGAGGGAAAGATTGCGACGCCGCTCCCGGCGCTGCCGCCGGGTGCGAGCGGGTTCGGTCTGGTCGAGGGGTGGCGCGGCCCGATCTGGCACTGGCTTGTCGCCGGTGAGCAGAATCGGCCGGCGCGCGTCAAGATCAAAGACCCGTCATTTGCCAACTGGCCGGCGCTGCATTACGCCATTTTGAAAAATATCGTGCCCGACTTCCCGCTCGTCAATAAGAGTTTTAACCTGTCCTACGCGGGGAATGATTTGTAGGTCATCGCTGCCGGTGCCATTTATCCTTCTCCGACTCCTGCCGGGCGGTCCCAGTCAGTTGCCATCCCCAACGTACCACCTCTTCTGTGCTGGTGGAGAGACGATGGCTGAAAATCCTATCAGCTTTACAAAACCCAGCATTTTCGATAAGCTAAGGTTTTCTATTGTAGCGATCGACTGCGTTGTATCGGGTCTAAGGAGGGGTCTGGAGGTGAAGGGGTTGTTTGACAGTCTTGGCTTGAGGGCGAAACTGCTCCTGATGATGTTCTCCCTCCTGCTGCTGACGCTCGCCTCGCTGTTTGTACTGTATTGGCACGCAGAGCTGGCGCTGATCGACCAGGTGGAGAAGCACACGACCGATCTGTCCACTGCCATTCAGATCAGCGTGGAACGGCTGACCTCCAACGAGCGGACCGATGAGGCGCGACTGCAGGACTACGTCAGCCGCCTGCAACGGAAAGGGGTCAATGAGATCTCTATTGTCAGCAATGAGCAGGAGGTCATCGCCAGCAGCAATCCGAAGAGGGTAGGCGCGACGATCGACCCCAGTCGCCGAGACCTGTTCATCACCGCCAGACTGGGAGAGACGCTCGTGGCCGAGAAGGGCCAAAAAACTTACAATCTCATGGTACCGATAGTGGTAGGGAATCAGCGGATGGGGTACGCCCTCATCAGCATGGTGCTGGATGATTTTGCCCAGATTTCGCAATACAACTTCATCAAACGGCTGATCGCCACCGTGCTGGTCTTTGGTCTCGGGATGGCGGCCTCGCTCATCCTGTCCTGGAAATACACCAGGCCGATCGATCAGGTGGTTCAAGCGGCGCGCCGAGTCGCTCAAGGCGATCTCCAGGACACCTTGCCGGTCGAACGCCACGATGAGATCGGCGAGCTGACGGCCAGCTTCAACGACATGGTGCAAAAGCTGCGGGCGAATAAGGAGCTGGAGCAGCGCCTGCACCAGGCGGAGCGCCTCTCCAGTATCGGTCAGTTGGCCTCGGGCATCGCGCACGAGATCCGTAATCCGTTGAACTTCATCAACCTCAGCATCGATCACCTGCAGAGTCGGTTCCCGCCCGTCGATCCGCGCCAACGGGAAGAGTTCATCTACCTGGTCTCGTGGGTGAAAAGCGAAATCCACCGCCTGAATACGATGATTACCAACTTCCTGACCTATGGGAAGCCGCTCAAGCTGCAGCCGCGTCCATGCGACCTGACCTCACTGCTCCATGATGTCGCGAAGATGGCCGACGGCAGGGCTGTCGAGCAGGGGATCGAGATCGATTGCAGCGCTCTCGACGCATTGCCGATGGTGCTGGTAGACGGGGAGCAGATCAGGACCTGCTTCGTCAATATTCTGGTAAACGCCTTGCAGTCGATGCCTCAGGGCGGAAGGCTGGCGATCACCGCCAGGCTGGCGAAGGGGGCCGATCCCTCATCCCCATCGACAGCCGCTGGGAGCGGACGGTGGATCGAGATCCGCTTCCAGGACACCGGGCACGGAATCGCCGCAGACGATCTACAGAGGGTATTTGAGCCGTACTTCACGACGAAGGAGGTCGGGATCGGGTTGGGTTTGGCCCTGACAAGGAAGATTGTTGAGGAGCATGGCGGGACGATTACATTAGAGAGCGTTCGCGACCAGGGTACTACGGTGAGCATCCGCCTGCCGGCGGAGGAGCCGGCCTGATGCAGGGTGGACGAATCCTCGTGGTCGACGACGAGGGCCCCCAGCGGGAGATCCTGCGGACTATCCTGTCGGCCGAGGGCTATTCGGTCGAGACGGCCTCCGGAGGAGGGGAAGCCGTACGACGCTGCCAGGAAAAGCCGTTTGATCTGGTCCTGACCGATCTTCGAATGCCGGGAACCGACGGCCTGGCGCTCGTGGAGCGGCTGATGCGGGACGACCCGCCCACCCTGGTGATCCTGACGACCGCCTATGGGTCGCTCGACTCGGCCGAGCAGGCGCTGAAAAAGGGCGCCTTCGACTATCTGACCAAGCCGCTGGAGCGGGAGGAATTACTGCTCACAGTGAAAAGGGCCTTCGAACGGATCCAATTGAGCCGGGAGAATCGGTCATTGCGGCAGCAGGTGGAGGAGCGCTTCCGCATCGAAGGGATCGTGGGCAGCCACTTCAGAATGCAGGAGGTCTTTGAGAAGATCCGAAAGGTCTCCAACAGCAACTCCACCGTGCTCCTCATCGGGGAGAGCGGAACCGGGAAAGAGCTGATTGCCAGGACCGTCCATCGACAGAGTCTGCGCAAAGATTGCCCCTTTATTGCCGTCAACTGCGCGGCCATCCCGGAGAGCCTGCTGGAAAGCGAAATATTTGGCCACGAGCGGGGCGCGTTTACGGGGGCCGTGGATCGAAGGGCCGGCTGCTTTGAGCTGGCGAGCGGCGGCACCATCTTCCTGGACGAAGTGGCCGAGATGCAACTGCCGATCCAGGCAAAATTCCTGCGCGTGCTGCAGGGCGAGACGTTCAGACGGGTGGGTGGGAAACAGGAGATCGACGTTGACGTCCGCGTCATCGCCGCGACCAATCGGGACCCTGTCGAGGCGGTGAAAGACGGCATCCTCCGGGAGGATCTGTTCTATCGACTGAACGTCGTGTCGATCGTCATCCCGCCGCTCCGCGAGCGAAGCACCGACATCCCTCAACTCGTCGAGTATTTCATCACAAAGCATAGTGAGAGCACTGGGAAACCGATCGGAGGGATCAGCAATGGGGCGATGCGACTCCTCCTGAACTATCACTGGCCCGGCAATGTCCGGCAACTGGAGGCAGTGGTTGAGCGGGCGATTCTGCTCTCCGAAGGACCTGAGATCAAGCATTACGATCTCCCGATTGAGGTGCGGTTCTTTGACCTCCCCGCGCAGCCCGTCGCCTCGAGCGCTCCCGGCGGCAAGTTCGCAATCGAGATCCCGGAGCATGGCATCCAGTTTGAATCACTGGAGCGCGACTTGATCGTACAGGCCATGGAGAGGTCCGATTGGGTCATCACGAAGGCGGCGCGCCTCCTGGGCATGAGCTATCGGACACTGCAGTACCGTCTGGAGAAATTTCAGATCAAACGGGATACGAAGACCGCTCCCACAACACCTGAGAGCGGATTGACTGAGCAGCCGTCACAACAGAAAGGGGGGATGTGAGTGGGAAGCGTGGTCAAGAAGCGTCGGCAAAAGATGAGCAAACATAAGCATAAGAAGCTGCTGAAGCGGACCAGGCACCAACGCCGGAAGAAGTAAAGCCGAGCATTAAACGTTCGAGAGGCTCAGCCATTCTAAGTGGTAGATTCGGGTAACGTGCCCTGCAAGAGCACCGTTGCTGGGCTGGGCCGATCGGACGGGGGATGGCTCTCGGTGAGAGACAAAGGCCTTGCGCGAGGCGGATTTCGAACTGATCGATCGATTCTTGCAGGGCGATGGGACGGCGTTCGATGAACTGGTCCGAAGGCGCCAGCGAGAGGTGTATAACCTGGCCTACCGGATGACGAGAAATGCGGAAGATGCGCGGGATATTGCGCAGGAGGCCTTCTTGCAGGTATATCGGAATCTGAGTCGATTTGATCGCCGTTCCAGCCTTTCGACGTGGCTGTACCGAATTGTTGTAAATCTTTGTCTCAACCATTTAAGCCGGGGTTCGCGATCGCTCCATGCCTCGGTTGATCAGCATCCTGATCTGGCCGATCTGTCGGAAGGGTCGCTCGCGCGACTGGAGGAAAGGGAGCGAGCGGATGCGCTCGCTCGCGCCATCGAAACCCTTCCACCGCAACAGCGGGCGAGTCTGACGTTGCGGGTACATCAACACCTCGCGCACCGGGAGATCGCTGAAATCCTGGGGGTCTCAGAGGCGACGGCCAAGGTGCATTATTTTCACGCCGTTCAGGCGCTCCGGCGCAAGCTGGCACACTGGCGGGAAGACGCGTAAGAGAGGATCGCTGTTGTCATGAGATGCGAGGACGTCGAATCTAAGCTGCTGGAGTTGATCGAGGGGGAGTTGCCGCCGGGGCAGCATGCGGAGATCCTCAGCCATGTTGATGGTTGCGCCACGTGCGCCACCGAATTCACCGCCTATCGCAATGTCCTGGCATGTGTCGAGATCGATCCGGTTCCCGAGCCGTCACCAGGCTTTTGGGAAGAGTTCCTGCCTTCGCTGAAACATCGAATCGGGCAGGAGACACACGAACGCAAGCCAATGCCCGCGGCCTGGTTAACCGGCGCAGGATGGTGGTTTGCGCTCCGGCCGCGCTTTATCGCCAGCCTGGCGGTAGCAGCCGTTTCGATTTTCGTTGTCGTCCGATTACCAGGTGTATTGCCCATCGGGGTGAATCGACAGACACCGCCGGTGTCGACGGAACAAGTTGTGGGGCAGTATGGCGAACGGTACAATGAGACGATAACGCCTCGTCCAGACCGATGGCATCAACAATCCGGTGAGCCGCTTGTAGTGGCCGGAGAGGTTATCGAGGAGCCCTCAATTCTGATGGCAGCAATTCAACGGATCGGCGGGTTAGATAAAATTGTGGATCGGCTCGAAGCGGCCTGGATTCTGCGTCAGGAGGCCGACCCGGCGGACTCGCTCGCCTCGCTCGACGAGAAAGAGCGGCAGCTCCTGGTGGATCACCTGAATCAGTTGAAATGGTTAGAGTCATGAAACAGTTACAGCAGCCACATCGGATACCGTTTTGGTCTGTAACCGTAACCGTCGTAGGGCTATGCTGGCTTCTTGGTCCGGCGGCTGAGCCTATGGCCCAGCCGCTTGCACCTGCCGGCCCAAGATCACACGACGTCCCGGAAGGGAGGCGCCTGATCGAAACCATCAAGATTTGGAAGATGACAGAGGCGCTTAATTTGGATGAAGGTCAAGCCGCCAAGCTCTTCCCGAAGTTGGCTCAATTGGAGGCCTCGCGGCGTGAATTCTACAGACGGCAGCGTGTGTTGCGAAATGAACTGGCAGAGCTGTTAAAGCAACGACCTCTGCAAGATGAGCAGATTAAGGCAAGACTCGACCAGTTGGACCGCGTTGAAACCGACTTCAGGGGGCGAGAGCAGATTATCAAAGGAGGGCTCCGGTCGATCTTGAGTCCGGAGCAACAGGCTCGCCTTGCCTTGTTTGAAGACCGATTCGAGACCGAGATGCGCCGCACCATTCAAGATCTTCAGCAGCGTCGGCGAAGATTACCGTTGGGTCCCGGCGGCCAGGGCGTCGAATCTTCCAGCCCAAAGGATCAGCCCTCTGCACCCGTAGAAGGCGAACTGCCACCCAGGTGAACATATTGTATAACCCGATCACGACGGTACAGCGTGGTCTGGAAGGCTTCGATAAGCCTACAGGGCAGCGGAGCACATTCTCCGCTGCCGTTGTTGTTTTCGGACGTCCGACATGCCGGCGTTGGGCAGCGCTCCTAGCCCCTCTGACAAGAGTCATAACTCTATCGGCTCATGATTGACCGCTCCGTCGGCGGCGATCACGCCGCTTTTTTTACTTGCGCCGCCGGGAAGGATCGCTGATAATCCATTGTCAGCTGCACCATTCGCTGGTGAGGTGTCAGCGACAGGAGGTGGTAGATGATACGAAAGTACGGACAACGCGTCGGGCTCATCGTGCTTGCGGTAGTTGTGACCCTGCTGGCCACAGAGTTTGAGGTATGGGCGCGGGCGGGCGGCGGCCGTAGTTTCGGGAGCCGCGGCTTCCGCAGCTACTCCAGCCCAAGTCGCAACTACTATCGTCCAACAACTCCCGCTCAGCCGCGGCCTGAACCGCAATCTCCGTCCGCGGCCCCGGCGTCTGCGCCGTTTGGAGGCGGGTTCATGCGGAGTCTGGCAGGAGGCATGTTGGGCGGGCTGCTCGGCGGCATGCTGTTTCGGAGTCTGGGCTTCGCAGGCTTTGGCGGCATGGGCGGGGGATTCGGCTTGATGGACATGGTGATCCTGGGCGCGATCGGCTTGGCAATCTACTGGGTGGTGAAGCGGCGGTCGCAACCGGCGCCAGCCGAGGGGCCGTATCAGCGCCAGTCGGTCGGCCGAGCAGGCGTCGCGTGGGGTGAACGCGAGCCGGAGCGATACCAGGGCTCGTCTTCGCAGGCCACTATGGTTCAAGAAACCGATCTGGACCAGGGACTATCCCACATCCGGCAGATGGACCCCGGTTTTGAGGAGGGGCGATTCCGGGAGGCGTGCACCGATCTCTTTTTCAAGGTCCAGGCAGCCTGGGCCAATCGCGATCTGGAACCGGTTCGTGCAATCGTTACGCCCGAGATGTTTGCTCAGCTTAGCGCCGATGTGTTGCGGCTCAAGAACGAACGAAGGATCAACCGTCTGGAGAATATTGCGGTCCGCTCCGTCGAACCGACGGAAGCATGGCAGGAGCAAGGGCAGGACTACGTCACTGTACGGTTTCTCGCGAACCTTCTCGATTATACTGTAGACGAAGCAACTGCGCAGGTGGTAGACGGCAGCCGAACCGACCCGGTGAAGTTTGAGGAGTACTGGACCGTCACGCGCCCTGTCGGGCCGAATCCTTGGCAGCTTACGGCTATCAATCAGGCAGAGCGCTAAGCTATCAGCGGTCAGCTTTCAGCAGGTGACTCTATTATTTCTCTTGCTGACGGCTGATCGCTGATAGCTTTCCTTTCACACAAGAAAGCCCCCGCGAGATACCCCTCGCGGGGGCTTTCTGCTCGTTGCGGCAGGTCAGGATTACAGCTTGGTGACGTTCGCGGCTTGTTTTCCCTTTGGACCATCGACGACTTCAAACTCGACGGCCTGACCCTCAGCCAGTGACCTGAAGCCCGAACCCTGGATGGCGGAATAATGCACAAAGACATCGTCGCCATCCGATCGCTCGATGAAACCATACCCCTTGCTGTCATTGAACCACTTAATCTTTCCAGTTAACCGCACTTCCTTTATCCCTCCTTTTCCATGCCATCGCTTTCCGAGATCGCTCGACGGTAAGCCCACCCGTAGGACTTGGCGAGCCGGAGGCTGTGTCTCCTTGCGCGCATAATCCTCCGGTTACATTCCTGAGTATCTCTGAGCAGCAGATCACTCGGCTATCGGTGAGCCGGCCGCGGGAACCATCTCCCAAAAACGGCGACATATAATCATATTCAATAGGGTCTGTCAATACGCCAAATGGCGTATGCCAACACGCCGCGAACAAGTATTGGGATAACTGCCGCGCATCGCTTATGGCTGCGGCACCCCTGTCCTCTTCCGGCGAAGCGATGCAACGAGACTCCGCGCAAACGCTATTGTCAGAAGCAACTCCTTAAAACAGGTAATCACAAGCTTGGAAGGGCGGATATGCCAGAATCGCATCTCGCTCAGGTTTTGCCGCGTTTTGGTCCAGAACGCATTGAGGTCCCGACGCGAACAGACAATCTGGTTGCTGAGGGCATCATATCTGACATAGAGCCGATCCAATCGCGACGGGAGCCGTCCCTGAATACCGGAATAGACCTCTTGCCATTCATGAACCTTTATGCTCTGCCAGGCATCTCGATGGAGCGCATACAGGTGTTCAAACCATTTCTTGGCGGGCCCGTCTCCCCATATCCACGATCGATGGAGCGCCTGAATCTTGCCCTGGAGGTCACCCCATCTCTTCAGGAATATATTCAGGTCGTGACGACTGAGCAACATCTTGGAGGGAAGCTCTTCAAAGGGATCGAGCAGGGCCCGAACCTTTGCGGGCAACGCTGTCTTGGCATCGCTATACGCCTTTTGCCACTCCGCAATCTTTAAGGTCTGCCAGATCTCGCCCTGAATCCGTTGAGCCTCGTCGAAAAATCGTTTTTCTCTTTCACTCCTCGGCCTGGTCTGCAGCCAGATCTCTTCCATCTCTTTCAGGAAGCGGGCCCATGCCATAAACAGACGGCACACCTCTTTCGTGCGTTTCCAGAGATGGACCGGTACCGGATCAATCGAACACCCCGGCCGCCGCGCAAGCCGTTCCTTCAGGCGGAAAAAGCCCGCAACCATCGGATGCTGCTTCTCGATCAGGGCGGCGTTCTTGTACCACAGGTACACATTGACGAGATTCCAATATATCCAGGGATTATCACGCCATCGCGCCAGGATCTTCGCCATATTCTCTTTGCTGTAAAACGCTTGCCAGGCCTCTTGATACGCGGCGGTCCACTCCTCAGTGGTCATATGGGGGTGCGCGGTCGTGGCGTGGAACGAATCCCGCTTGTTAAGATCGGGGTCCATCCACTCCCCGCGCAACTTCATCTCCCGATGATCCTCAGAACCCGGTAGCGGGGTCAGCATGAAGAAAGAGGCCTGATCCGGCTGAATCACATCCATGAGGTATTGAATATCGCGATCCACCTGCTCCTTCGTATCGAAGGGCAAGCCGATGATATAGGCGGCGTGGACAACCACGCCGGCATCGTGCCACTCGCGAATCGTGCCCACATACTCCTCGACCTTATTCTGCCCCTTACCCTGGGACTGGAGATTCTCGGGGTTCACGCTCTCCAGACCGACAAATACCTGGCTGCAACCGGCCTCCGCAGCGAGACGCACGAAGTCCTTCGGTTTGCGGGCCAGGTCCACCTGCATCATGAAGGAGATGTTGATCCCCTCCCCGCGCAGCCGAATGATCGCTTCAAAGGTCTCACGCCACAACTTCTTGCGAGCAAAATTGTCGTCCGTGAGAAAGTAGAAGTTGACGCCGCGCTCCAAGTAATTTCTCCGGATCAGTGTCGCGATCGCCTCCGGGGAGCGCTCTCGCATCATGCGGCCCTGCACATTGATAATGGTGCAGAAGGAGCATGAAAACGGGCAGCCCCGAGAGGTTTCTACGGTCCCGAAGTTGGGCCTGGCAAAATGCTTCATCGTTTTGGGGCTGGTCACGGGGAGAGGGGCATTTTCGATATCGACTAGATTCTTGAGGTCGTCGGCAAAGGAATAGAGGGGTTTCAATTGTCCGTTCACGACATCGGTCAGGATCCCCCCCCAATGGCCTTCCACCTCACCGGCCACAACCACAATCGATTCCCGATAGAGCTCCTGAATGTCCGGGTCCTGGTCGCCGATAACATTAACGGTTCCACTGGTATGGAATCCACCGATGATGACATCAATCCCATGCGCGCGGAACTGCTTGCCAAAATCGAGCGCTCTTGGGAATTGGGGGGTTTGAACTGCTACCAGACACACCACCAGTTTCGTCCCAGGTTGGCGGCTCCACTTGATAATCCGCTTCACAGGAACCTTTTGAGCGACCTCGTCAAAGGTATCCAGTTGAACGGCGATGTCTCCCAGGACACCGCGCTTCACGACATCTTCGGTCAGGCCCCGGAGCACGCTGAGGGTGTTGCTGGGCAGGACGCCCTTCCAGAAGCGAATGACGTAGCCATCATCATCATATTGCGAGGGTTTGACAAAGACGATTCGAAGGGTCCTGTATTTGTGGGCTTGAGAGGAGAGCAGCGACTGCGGTGATTCCGAATATTCGTGCATAGTTTCCTTGATGGCTAACGATACGCGCGAACCGTCAGTTGCGTCCTCTACGTGTCGCGTTGCTCGCCACCGCACTTCCACATACGTACAGATCGTACCGAATCTAACGCGGAGTGTTAATCTACCTCGGACTGCTCAATCCTGTCAACGGAAAAATAGGGCCAACAGCAGCGCGATCAGATCGTCAGGACCCCGGCGCCGCTGAGCCGACTCTCTTTCAGAAGTTGGAGGGCGTGATTCGCCTCTTGGAGAGGGAAGGTGCGGACCTCGGTTCGAATCGGGATCTCGACTGCCAGACGCAAGAGATCCCGCACATCCTGCCGGGTGCTGTTGGCGACGCTTCGAACGGTCCGCTCCTGATAGAGCAGGGCATAGTCAAGCTCCGGGATCGGACTCATGGTGATGCCGGCGGCGGCGATCGTCCCGCCCTTTCTGAGAACCCGAAGCGCCTCCGGCACCAGCCGCCCGGCAGGCGCAAAGATCACCGCGCCATCGAGCGGCCCCGGCGGGGCGTCCTCGACTCGGCCCGCCCAATGGGCGCCAAGTTGGCGGGCCAGGGTGCGATGCGCCTCGCTCCGGGTAAAGACACACACCTCGCAACCCCAGTGGACCGCCACCTGGATGGCGATATGCGCCGAGCCGCCGAATCCATACAGTCCCAGGCGCTCGCCGGGCTTGATCTCGCTCAGTCGCAGGGCGCGGAAGCCGATAACGCCCGCGCAGAGTAAGGGCGCCGCATGGATCGTTGAGATGTCGGACGGCAACGGGTACGCAAATGCCTCGCGCACCACCACGAACTCCGCATACCCGCCGTTCACATGGTAGCCGGTAAAGCGGGCGGCGTCGCAGAGATTTTCCTGATCGCGCCGGCAGAAGGCGCATCGGCCGCAGGTGGAATACAGCCAGGGCACACCCAGCCGATCGCGTGCCTGAAAGCGCGTCACACCCTCCCCGACCTGATCAACCACACCGACAATCTGGTGACCGGGCACAACGGGGAGCGCGGGGAGCGGAAGGTCGCCCTCAATGATGTGCAGGTCGGTTCGGCAGAGACCGCAGGCCTCGATCCTCAGGCGGAGCTCGCCCGGGCCAGGGACCGGCGCCGGCAGTTCGACCGGCATAAGCGGCTGGTCCTCGATCGGGCGCGCACCATTCAGACATAACGCCCGCATGGACAGCTCCTCCGATCCAGCTCTATTCAACGAGAGAGAGGAAGGCGACAGACCGAAGTCGTTTCCCAAAGAAGTGGGTAATGCACACCCTCAGGACCTCTTGCAGGTTGGTGATGCAGGGGTCGGCGAGCGGTACAGCCAACGACTGTTCCAGACCCCCATGCAACACCGAGCGCAGAAAGCCTAATGATTCTAATGAGATTGGTACACTATCCGGCGCCCGAGAGAGGCACGTGGAGCAGACCAGCCCACCGCGGGTCGGGCTGATGGCAGGCTCAGCGCCGGGCCCCAACGCAGATTGGCATACCAGACAGCGATAGAGCTCTAACAGGTATCCGACAATCCTGAGCAGACGGATCTCGAACGACCTGAGCAGTCGCGGTTCATCATGGAGGACGAGCAGCGTCAGGGCATCCCGCAGTAAGAGAAAGATCTCCTCGTTCGACTCTCCCTCCTCGATAGATGCGCCCGCCAACTCTACGAGATAGGCACCTCGACTTAACCGCCTCAGATCGTCTTTGAGCCCGGCGAACGGCTCAACGACCGAGAACTCGTTGATCTTATGGAGGGTCCGGTGAGGCGACTCAAAAAAGACGAGCTGACCAAGCGTGAACAGCTCCAGCGTCCCGCCGTACCGACTGCGAACCCGTCTGGCGCCTTTCGCGACCGCACGGATCTTCCCCAGCCGTCGCGTGAAGAACGGAATAATTCGATCCGCCTCGCCAAGATTGTACCCGCCGATCACAATCGCTTCGGTTGTGTGCAAAGGCATGTTTCGAGTCTCGGGTTTGGGGTTTCGAAACTCGCAACTCGAAACCCGAAACGTTGCTATTGTTGCAGGTAGCCGAGCCGCTTCAGCGCCTCATCATCTTTCTGCCAATCGCTGCGAACCTTGACCCACAGCTTCAAGAACACCTGGGTGCCGAGCAGCTTCTCGATCTCCGGTCTGACCAGTTCTCCGATTCGCTTCAGCATGCCGCCCCCGCGCCCGATGATGATCGCTTTCTGCGAGTCCTTCTCGACATAAATGGTCGCCTCGACATCGGTCAGCGCCCGCCCTTCCCGCGCTCGGACTTTTTCCACCAATACGGCCACCGCGTACGGTACCTCCTGGTAGACCGAGCGAAAGACCCGCTCGCGGATCAACTCGGCAATGATGAACTGCTCCGGCTGGTCGGTCACTTGATCAAGCGGATACAGCGGCGGTCCCTCCGGGAGATATTGGACCAGCAGCGACTCCAGGAGCGCCACGTTATCGCCTGCCGTGGCGGAGATCGGGACAATCTCGGCAAATGTCAGCAATGTTCGGAAGCGATCGATTGTCGGCAGCAGGCTTTCTTTCTCGGCGAGATCGACCTTATTGATGGCGAGCAGAATCGGAGATGTGACGCGTTTCAGAATCTCCAGAATCAGCTTATCGTCCTGAGAGAGCGGGTCGGGGGCTTCCACCATCCAGAGGATCAGATCTGCCCCCTCCAGGCTGTTCGTGGCCGTTTTGACCAGCAGCCGATGGAAATAGCCGCCCGATTTATCGATCCCTGGCGTATCCAGGAAGATTAATTGCGCCCCCGGCAGATTCTTAATCCCCCTGATCTGAGTCCTGGTCGTCTGCGGCCTGGGAGATACAATCGACACCTTATGCCCCAACAGGCGATTCATGAGGGTCGATTTGCCCACATTGGGGCGGCCAACGATTACGATAAATCCGGATTTATGAACGTTCATGCCTTTGTCACCATTAGGAGGCTTTCTTGGAGTTGTGGGTGTGGGGTGTAGAGTTGTGCATGTCCGGTGTTCCCTTCATCAGCTCGACGCTCGACGCCTCGGAGGACGCGGTAAGAGCGCGGTTACAAGACTCCCCGCCAGCCCGATGGCAGTGGCTGCCAGCATAGCCGACTTCGCTGAGAGCGGACTCGCGACGAGGGCGCGCAACAAAGGGGGCGCAAGGATGATGATACCGACAGCGGCCGCAACCAACGCCGCGATCAGCACCGCGCCGGCGGCAATATCCTTTGTCCGTCCGGCAATCGGGTGAAGGGTGGGCGATACAAGGTCCACGGTCAATTCTACGGCGGTGTTCAGCAGCTCTGTGATGATAACCAGCGCAATAGCCATGAGCAACAGCACAAGATCGATATGCGGCAGCCCGAGCAGTAGCCCGAATAGCGCGACGAAGCCGGCTACGACGACATGGATGCGCAGGTGGCGTTGCGTGGAGAGCGCATCCTCTATCCCCTGAAGCGCACAGCGAAACGGATGTAACGGGCTCACAACACTCACCTGCCCTCGGCCTCGATAAACGGGAAGCCGTACTGTCGCTCGAGGCGTTTCATTCGCCTCGCCTCTGACGGCGTCTGATGGTCATAGCCGAGGAGGTGGAGGATGCCATGGATCAGCAGTGCGGCCAACTCGTCTCGAAGAGGGCGTCCCGCCGCTCTGGCCTGTCGATCGGCCGTTTCAGCCGAGATCACCACATCCCCGAGCAGATGCGGCGAGAGCGACGCAAACGGCCCCTCGCGCATCGGAAACGAGAGGACATCCGTCGGCGCGGCCTTCCCTCGGTACTGCCGGTTCAGGCGCGTCATGGCCCGGTCTCCCACCAGCGTCAGCCCGCACTCGGCCTCGTTAACCCCTGCTCTGGCGAGGGTGGTGTCCGCGACCTTTTTGAGAAAGCTCGTGTCGAGCCTGATCTTCCTTTGCCGGTTTGTGACTTGCATCGCCATTCGCTCCCCGCCTGCCGATAGACTCCTCAAAGGCGAACCCCGGATACTCCACCCGCCGGTGGTAGATACCGCACAAAATTCGAACAAAGCTCTCCTCGATGAGGCGAAGCTCGCTGAAGGTCAGCTCGCATTCGCGGAGCTGACCATCCACAAACACAGCATTGACGATCTTTGCCACCAACGTCTGGAACCGGCCTGGGGTCGGTTCAGTCAGAGTCCGCGACGCTGCCTCGACAGCGTCGGCCAGCATCAGGATGGCCGCCTCTTTGGTTTGGGGTTTCGGCCCAGGATATCGGAACCGCTCTTCCTGAACCTCATGCTGGTCGCTTTCTTCCGCATCCTTGGCCTTGTGGTAAAAGAAGAGCGTGAGCCTGGTGCCGTGGTGCTGCGGAATCATCTCCAGCACCGCCGGCGGCAGGCCGTACGCCCGGCCCAACTCCATACCCGCCTTGACGTGGGAGACGATCACCAGACTACTCAGGTTCGGACCAAGCTTTTCATGTCGATTCTTGACATTCTGCTGATTTTCGACGAAGTACGAAGGCTTGGTGACCTTCCCGATGTCGTGGTAGTAGGCGCCTACCCGGCAGAGCATGGCATTCGAGCCGATCGCCTCAGCGGCCGCTTCGGCCAAGGTGCCCACCATGATACTGTGGTGGTAGGTGCCTGGGGCCTTGAGTATCAGCTCTTTCAGGAGCGGATGGTTCAGGTTGCACAGCTCTACCAATCGAAAATCGGTGGCCACCTCGAACAGATATTCGAATAGGGGGAGCAGGCCCAGCGACAGAATCGCCACAAACAGCCCGCTGACCAGACCGCACAGCAGGTGAAAGCCGAGCTGCTCCGTCGAGCCGGAGAGCAACGACCACGCGAGGCCCGAATAGAGGTTGGCCAGTCCAACCGCCATCCCCGCCTTCAGAAGAATCGTTCGATCTTTTCGACCAACGAGGGCGAAGATCGCTGCAAGGCTGCTCACAAGGCTGTACAGGAAGAAGCGGAACCCGTCAGCGGCCAAGAACGTGGTGAGAATGCTGATAGCAAGAGCGCCCGCAAAGGCCAGGCGGCTGTTAAACAGGATCGCCAGGAGCAGGCCCCCAAGAGCGACGGGGATTGAGTACTCGAGGGCGCTCGCAGGCACATTGGGAAGTGTCTGATGAATCGAGGGCAGAAAGAGGAAAAACGATCGGGCGATGCCAACCGTCAACAGGATCACCGAAGCGAGCAGAAACAAGCTCTTCGGCTGTCGCAGCGGTTTAGGCTGGAGGGTCCAGATGTACAGGTAGAGGCTGCCGAGCAAGAAGCTGACCAGCAGGCAGATCCCCAGGAGCGTCAGGATGCCCGTCGGGAGCGCCGGCGAAGATGCGATGATAAGGACGATCGCAAGGACCACCAGACTGCAGAGCGTATAGAGCGCGCCCGGATGCCGCTCAAGGCGCCCCGTAGCCCAATGGAACCACGAAGATGCCAAGCGCGGGACACTCAACAGTTGGCGGGTGGCCGGCGACTGTACGCCGGCGATTATACTGCTACCGTTTCTGTGGGGCGCCATCAGGCGCCTTCCTATCGCCCCTCGGCTGGTAACATGGCGGTCTGGTACGCCTCGTAGGCCCTGACGATCTGTTGCACCAATTCGTGTCGCACCACGTCTTCCTCGCTGAGATAGGCAAACTTGATTCCCTCGATCCCTTTCAGAATGCGCTGCACCTCGATCAGACCGGACAATCGACCGGCAGGTAGATCGACCTGGGTAATATCCCCCGTGATGACGGTCCTGGAACCGAAACCGAGGCGCGTCAGAAACATCTTCATCTGCTCCGAGGTCGTGTTCTGGGCCTCGTCCAGGATAATGAACGAATCGTTGAGCGTTCGGCCTCGCATGAAGGCCAGGGGAGCAATCTCGATGGTGCCCATCTCAATCAGACGGGTAACACGCTCCAACTCGATCATGTCGTAGAGCGCATCGTACAGGGGCCGGAGATAGGGGTTAATCTTTTCGTAGAGCGTACCGGGAAGGAAACCTAACTTCTCCCCCGCCTCCACGGCAGGCCTGGTCAGGATAATCCGACTGACCTCGTGCTTCAAGAGCGCCGAGACGGCCATGGCCATGGCCAGATAGGTCTTGCCCGTCCCGGCCGGTCCTATGGCAAAGACGATATCGTGACGGCGGATCGCCTCGATGTACCGTCGCTGGCCGGAACCCTTTGGTCTGACCGGCCGCTTCTTCGACGACACCTCGATCAGCTCGCCCTGAATCCGCTTGAACTCCTCCTCTTCCTTTTTCATGAAGAGCCGAAGGGCCAGCTTGACGTCCTGTGGCGCCACGCGCTCGCCGCGCGTCAACTGCGAGATCAGCTCCGATACAACCTGCTCTCCCACCGCCACATCTGACGCCTCACCCTGGATGCTTATGAGGCCGTCTCGCGCGACCAGCTTGACCTGCAACGTCTCCTCGATAAGCTTTCGGACTTCGTCCTTCCGGCCAAACAGTTGCTGAATCTCTTCCCCGATGGGCAGCGAGACCTTCTTGTCCGGTCGAACCTGCTCCCCCGTCATCTCCCCACTTCACTGCTCATAATTCAGCGCTCACCTATTCATCCTCGGCGACTCGCAAGCCTCTTGCCGCTGAAAGCCAACGGCTGAAGGCTGCCTGTATCCCACATTCAGCATAGCCCCGTCCTGATCGGCTGTCAACGTCACCGCCAAATCCCCCCTTGCCCCCTTTATCAAAGGGGGGGTTGGGAGGGATTTCGGTCACTGCACTCCCACAGCATGATACGGGAGACCTCGCTGACTGCTGAGGGCTGAAAGCTGTCTTGATCAGTCCAGATCCAGCTTGATCCGAAGCTCCTTAAGCTGCCTCGGGTCGACAGGCGAGGGGGCTTGCGTCATCAGGTCCTGCGCCTTTTGAGTCTTGGGGAAGGCAATGACATCTCGAATCGAGCCGGCCCCCACGAGCAGCGCGATGACCCGATCAAAGCCGAAGGCGAGCCCGCCGTGGGGTGGGGCGCCGTATTCGAGCGCCTCCAGGAGGAACCCGAACTTGGCCTTCGCCTCATCCGCATCAATCCCCAATGCAGCGAACATTTGAGACTGCACATCCCGGCGGTGGATCCTGATGCTGCCTCCCCCCAGCTCTTGCCCGTTTACCACCAGGTCATAGGCCTTGGCGCGGACCCTTCCGGGATCGGTGTCAAGGAACGGCAAGTCCTCGTCCAACGGCGCCGTAAAGGGGTGATGCATCGCCTGCCACCGCCCCTGCTCAGGATCATAGTCAAGGAGTGGAAAATCAATCACCCAGGTCATCGCCAGCGCGTTCTCGTCGATCAGCTTCAGTTCGCGGCCCAACTTGACCCGAAGACGCCCCAGCGATTCGGACGCCGTCTTGGCCTGATCGGCGACCAGCAGCAACAGATCCCCCTCTTCTCCCTTCAGCCGCTCGCTCAGGCGTTCGAGAACTATCGGCCCGAGAAATTTGGCCAGGGGCGATTGGATCCCGTCGGCGGTGACCTTGAACCAGGCCAGGCCCTTAGCTTTAAACCCCTTGGCGTAGTCAACCAGCCCATCGATCTGCGCCCTGGAGAATGCACCGCACCCCTTGGCATTCATCCCCTTCACAACGCCGCCTTGCGCAATCGGCTCGGCGAACGCCTTCGCCTCGGTCCCGCGCACGATATCGGTCAGATCGGCCAGCTCCATCCCGAACCGGGTGTCCGGCGCATCAAGACCGAACCGGTCGATCGCCTCGGCGTACGTCAGTCGCGAGAAGGGTCTGGGCGGGGCGGGGCGGCCGGCAGCCTCAAAGAGTGCTGCTACCAGCCCTTCCGTCACATCGAGCACATCGTCTCGATCCACAAACGACATCTCCAGGTCGATCTGGGTAAACTCCGCCTGCCGGTCGGCCCGCTGGTCCTCGTCCCGGAAGCACCGGACAATCTGATAGTATCGATCCATCCCGGCGACCATGAGGAGCTGCTTAAAGAGCTGGGGCGACTGCGGCAGCGCATAGAACTCCCCGGGGTTCAGTCGGCTTGGGACCAGATAGTCCCTGGCCCCTTCCGGCGTGCTCCGGGTCAGCATGGGGGTTTCCACCTCCACAAACCCGTGCCGGTCCAGATAGCCGTGGACCGCCTGAGCCGCCCTGTGGCGCAGGCGCAGGTTGCGCGCCATCGATGGGCGACGGAGGTCCAGGTATCGATAGGTCAGCCGGATCTCCTCAGCAACGTCGGTCTGCTCTTCAATCGCAAAGATCGGCGGTTTGGCCTCGTTCAGGATCAGCGCCTCTTCGACCGCAACCTCAATCATCCCGGTGGGAAGCCTGGCGTTTTCGGTCCCCTGCGGGCGAGGCTGGACCCGGCCGCGGATCGCCACCACAAATTCGGCGCGCATGTGTCCGGCTATCTTGTGGGCCTCCGGATGAAACTCGGGGTTGAAGACCGTCTGCGCAATCCCTTCGCGGTCCCGAAGATCGATAAAGATCAGGCCGCCGTGATCGCGTCGCCGGTGTACCCAGCCCATCAGCACAACAGAGTGTCCGACATGATCCGGGCGCAACAGACCACAGTAGTCGGTTCGTTTGAGGCGTTCCATGCTCGCGCTTATACCCCCTCAAGTCCCATCAGACATTCGATGATCCGGTCCAACGCCACAGCAGTCTGTTCGGCCTTCACCATATCACGCAGCGTGGCCTGGCCTCGCCTCAGCTCCTCGTCGCCCACAATCAGGCAGTACCGGACCCGCTCCTTATTGGCCTGGCGCATCTGGCCCTTGAGACTGCGCGCCTCGAGATCCATCAGACCCCGCACGCCGCGGCGACGCAGCTCCTGCAGCAGCCCCATCCCGGTCCGCTGCGCCTCCTGCCCCAGGGTGGCGACGTAGACCCCATGCAGGACGCCCTCCTCCAGGGCCGGCGGAAGCGACGCGATGACCCGCTCCAGCCCTACCGCGAACCCCATCGCAGGGGTCGAAGGCCCGCCCATCGATTCGATCAGACCGTCATAGCGCCCGCCGCCGGCCAGCGCATTTTGAGCGCCAAGGCGGGGGTTGATCATTTCAAAGGCCGTTTTCGTGTAATACTCAAGGCCGCGGACCAATCGCTCGTCGATGATATAGGGGATCTTCAGGAGATCCAGCAGACCTCGAACCTCGGCGAAGTGCGCGGCGCAGGCTCCGCATAGGCTTTCGAGCGGCTTCGGCGCCTCCGCCACCAGACGCTGGCAGCCCTCCTGCTTGCAGTCCATAATCCGGAGGGGATTGCGCGTCAGCCGCCCCTGACAATCCCGACAGAGTTCCGACGACCGGTCCGCCATATAGCGGGAGAGGCGGTCGCGGATTGTGGGCCGGCAGGCGGCGTCGCCGATCGAATTGAGGCGAAGCTGCAGATCGGGAATCCCGAACCCCTCTACCATGAGCGCCCACAGGAGATCGATCACCTCCGCATCCACCGCCGGCTGGTCGGAGCCGATCGCCTCTACGCCGATCTGGTGGAACTGCCGGAATCGTCCGGACTGCGGCCGTTCCCGACGGAACATCGGACCGAGGTAGTAGACCTTTACCAGGGGAGACTGGGCGGCCATCTGATGTTCGAGGTAGGCCCGGACGACCGGCGCGGTCCCTTCGGGTCGAAGCGTGAGACTCACCTCCCCCTGGTCGGTGAAGGTGTACATCTCTTTCTCGACGATGTCGGTCCCCTCGCCGATACCGCGGACAAACAGCTCTGTTCGTTCGAAGGCCGGGGTCCGGATTTCCGCGTAGCCGTACCGCTGCAAGAGCGACCGGGTTGCCGCTTCTACACGCTGCCACCTCGCGGACTCATGCGGTAAGAGGTCTGGCGCCCCCCGCACACCCTTCAGTTTCATAGGGGGAGCTGAAGGCTGAAGGCTGAAGGCTGAAGGCTGATGAAGACAATACGCAATGTGGGCCTATGAGACCGCTTTCCGGTCGAAACGGTGGGTTGATTCGATGAAGCGGACGGTCGCGGACCTCGAACGCATCACAAGGGAGTGGGTCTGAGCGCCTCCGCCAAAGAAACGCACTCCCTTCAGGAGATCGCCATCAGTGACCCCGGTGGCGGCGAACATGATGTCGATCTCTCCCCCTCCGGTCAGGTCGGAGATTGTGAAGACCCGGTCCAGGTCGTGAATTCCCATTCTCAGCGCCTGCTCTGCCTCCTCCTCCGTCAGCGGCTTCAGTCGACCCTGCATGTCGCCCCCGATACACTGAAGCGCCGTCGCCGCCAGCGCGCCTTCTCGCGCCCCCCCGACCCCCATCAGGACATCGACGCCTGTTCCTTCAAACGCCACCGCCACGGTCGCGGAGAGATCCCCATCCTGAATCAGTTTGATCCGCGCGCCGATCCCGCGGACCTGACGCACCAAGTCGGCATGGCGAGGCCGGTCAAGGATGACCACCGTAATATCCTCGACAGAACAGTTCATCGCTTCAGCAATGGCGCGGAGATTCTTCTCGGGTGGGGCGGTGATGTCGATCGCCCCGGCCGCCTTGGGTCCGACGGCGATCTTTTCCATGTGGGCATCCGGTACCTGGCGCAGCGACCCTTTCTCGGCGGCGGCAATCACCGAAATGGCATTCTGGCGGCCATGGGCCACGATCGCCCCGCTCTCAACGGCATCAAGCGCGATATCCACTTCAGGGGCGTCGCCTTGGCCGAGCACCTCGCCGACATAGAGGGTTGGCGCCCTTCCATGCTCGCCCTTCCCGATGACAATGGAACCCCGGAAGCTGACGTTGTCAAAGGCATGGTGCATGGCGTCGATCGCCGCCTGCTCGGCCGCGCTCGGATTACCCAATCCCATCCAACGAGCCGACGAAATGGCGGCCATCTCGGTCGCTCGCACCAACTCAAGCGCCAGGTTTCGATCCATCGTTTCTCTCTGCTCAGCCGATCTAAAGTTGCGAGTGGCTCACGCCTATCCGCCCGCGCTCTATACCCTTGAAACCGACAGAAGTATAGGAAATACGCGGGTTCGAGTCAAGTCCAACTTCTGCAGTGTCGCGGAAATACGATGCTTATCGCTCTACAGCGATTGCCGAAAAAGTCGGCGTCCCGGGCATGGTCATTGCCAAGAAAGTCTCCAGTGCCCATCCGAAAATCCCCCCGCTTCCCCCTTTTGAAAAGGGGGGTTGGAGGGGATTTTGCCAGGACTAGCGATGTAGGTGCTCAAGCAAGTTGCTGAGTGCAGTGCGCAGGAGATCGGCAGAGGCGTCAGCCACCTGGATGGTTTTCACGCGGGCTTGCTGGCCGGCGACGATTTCAAGACGGGAGACCGGCAGATCGAGGGCCTTGGCAAGCAGGCGGAGGCAGGCCTCATTGGCCCGCCCTTCCACCGGCGGCGCGCTCACTCGGAGCCGCAGGGCACCGTCGGTCTCGCCCATGATGGCGTCGCGGGACGCCTTTGGCTGCAGGCGGACACGAAAGGAGGCAGTCGCACCCGCCTGCCGAACGGCAATCATCACTGGAGGGTCCAGGCCAGCTCTTGGAGGGAAGGCACAAGCCACCGCTGGATGAACTGGAGCCCCAGGATCGCAATGATGGGGGAGATATCTATCCCTAATCGCCACATCGGGATCAATTGCTGAATCGGTCGCAGTACCGGGTCGGTGGCGCGAGCGAGGAACTGGACAATCGGATTCCAGGGGTCGGGGCTGACCCAGGAGATCACCGCCCGAATGATGAACATCCATGTGTAGATCGACAACACCGTACTCAGGATAGACGCAAATGCGCTGATAAAGTAGGCAACAAACGGCACAGTGATTATCTCCTGCCCAGCTCCCGAGAACGGCTCGTAGCCGCCTCTACCGCCTCTATCAGAATCCCGCGCAATCCGCCGCGCTCCAAGGCATACAGGCCGGCAATGGTCGTGCCGCCGGGAGAGGCGACCGTGTCCTTCAGCTCTGCCGGATGGCGTCCGCTCTCAAGCACCATCTTGGCGGCGCCCAAGACGGTTTGAGCAGCCAACAGTCCGGCCACATCCCGCGCAAGCCCCACCTTGACACCGGCGTCGGTCAGCGCTTCAATCAACAGAAATACGTAGGCCGGGCCGCTGCCGCTCAGTCCCGTCACGGCGTCCAGGTGCTTTTCCTCGACGACAACCGTTTTCCCGACCGCGGCGAAGATTACTTCCGCAATCTGCAGGTCCTCGGCTGTGGCGTGCTCGCCCTTTGCAATGCCGGCGGCACCGGCGAGAACCAGGGCCGGGGCATTGGGCATGGCGCGAACGATCCGCACCCCAGCAGGTAGCCGCTCAGCGATAAAGGCGATCGTAATGCCGGCGGCCACCGAGATGACGGTCTTGGTCTGATCCACCGAAGCGGCGATCCCGTGCAGCGCCCCCTCCATGTCCTGGGGCTTGACGGCCAGGATCAGGATCGACGCCTTCAACCCCACATCGCGGCCCTCGGTGACGGTTTCGACGTCATAGCGCAGATGGATCTGCTGTCGCCTCGCCTCAACGATGTCCGAGGCAATGATCTGATCTGCGGTTACCAGCTTAGCTTCGAGCAGGCCGCGGATCATCGCCTCGGCCATATTGCCGGAGCCGATAAAGCCGATGGTTCGACCGTGTAGCATGGTGCACTCCTTGCGCATCGAGGACCTGTCGTCTTATAGCGTCAAACCCGCAGCGAGTCAAGGGGATTCGCCCGCCTATACATAGAGTCATCGTGCGGGGGAACACGCCTTCCCGCAGTCGAGGAGTGGGAGTCGGCCACTCGATCTACCGACCCCAAAACGAGGTTGCCCGCCCCTGATAACGCGACGTACAACGGTCAAATCCTGTTGACTTTTCGTGAGATTCCGGTTAGGTTGAGCCCGGTCTTCGGGTATTGCGTGATGGCACGGGGAGAGGGACACGATGACGACCGCATATTTCAAGGGCCAGTTCGTTCCGCTTGATCAAGCCAAGATCAGCATTCAGAACAATACCTTCCAGTACGGAACCGGCATCTTCGAGGGAATTCGAGCCTATTGGAATCCGGATGAGCGGCAGCTCTACGTCTTTCGCCTGGTGGAACACTATGTCCGACTGCTCAGAAACTGCCGCGTTCTGAAGCTCAATATCGGTAAGGACGCAAAGGAGCTGTCGGAGATCACCCTCGAACTGCTGAGACGAAATCACCCCGAAACCGATACCTATATTCGACCAATCGCCTATGTCGATTCGGATGGGATCGGCCCGAAGTTCATCGGCTATTCCAGCGGTTTTGCCATATACACGCTACCGCTTGGCGACTATATTAACGTCTCAAGTGGAATCAGGGTGGGCGTCTCGTCATGGCGCCGGATTCACGATAATACCATCCCGGCGCGCTGCAAAGTGACCGGAGGCTATGTCAACTCAGCCCTGGCCAAAACCGAGGCCCTCGAACATGGCTATGACGAGGCGATCTTTCTTACCGAGGGGGGTTTTATCTCTGAAGGCTCGGCCGAAAATATTTTTCTCATCAGGGACGGAAGGTTGATCACACCCGCCCTGTCCGAGGATATCCTGGAAGGGATCACGCGCGACACAGTGATCGAGTTGGCGCGGGAAGACTTAGGCATTGAGACAATCGAGCGGCCCATTGGAAGGACGGAGCTGTACGTGGCCGATGAGGCGTTTCTGTGCGGGACCGGCGCCCAGGTGTCGCCTATCATCGAAGCGGATAAACGGCCGCTGGGCACCGGCAGGACAGGACCGATTACTCAGAAGATTCAAGCCCTGTATTTTGATGTCGTGAAGGGCAAGCAGAAGAAGTACTTGCACTGGCTGACGCCGGTCTATTAGAAACAGGGTGTGGGGTACAGGGTTTAGGGTTTAGTAAGAGCCTGCCAACTGCCGGCGGAAGTGTTCGATGGTCAACGCCAGCCCCTCCGCGATCTGAACCTTCGGCTCCCAGCCAAGTGTTGCTCTCGCCAAACCAATATCCGGTTGACGTACACGAGGGTCATCCAGCGGCAACGGACGGAACTCAATAGTAGACTCGCCGCCGATCGTCTCCAGGACCATACGGGCAAGGTCGAGCACCGTAAACTCTTTCGGGTTGCCGATATTGACCGGGTCGATCTCATCCGACATCAGCAGACGATACAACCCCTCAACCAAATCGGAGACGTAACAGAAGCTCCGGGTCTGCGATCCGTCGCCATAGACCGTCAGGGGCTCGCCGCGGAGCGCCTGATTGATAAAGTTAGAGACGACCCGGCCATCGCTCGCTCGCATCCTGGGTCCATACGTGTTGAAAATCCGAGCAATCCGGGTGTCGAGCCCATGATACCGGTGGTAGGCCATGGTCATCGCCTCGGCGAAGCGCTTCGCCTCGTCGTACACGCCTCTGGGACCGACCGGGTTAACGTTGCCCCAGTATTCCTCCCGCTGAGGATGGATCACAGGATCACCATAGACCTCTGAGGTCGAGGCCAGCAGGAAGCGCGCACCCTTGGCCTTCGCCAGCCCCAGGGCCTTATGGGTACCGAGGGAGCCCACCTTGAGCGTCTGGATTGGGAGACGTTGATAATCGACAGGGCTGGCCGGAGAGGCGAAATGGAGCACGTAATCCAGCGGGCCATCGATATACAGGTACTCGGTGACATCCAACTTAATAAAACGGAAGGCGTCGTGTCCGATCAGGTGGGCGACGTTGTCCGTCATACCGGTGATCAGATTATCAAGGCAGATAACGTGATGCCCCTCCTCGATGAATCGGTCACACAGGTGAGAGCCGAGGAACCCGGCGCCTCCCGTGATCAGCGTGCGAGGCATCGTTCGAATTCCCGGTGATGCGTTACGCAACGCCCGAATTCCGGATTCCAGGTGTTCCACTTATCGCGAGTCGCTTGATTCACGGTCTTCACTGCTCCATCCTTTCTTGGCTGGGATCGCGCTTCCCGCTGAGCTTTCTGACATCCTGCGCCCGCCCCTTGGGACAGACCAGGACGCCGTCGTTGGACGCGACCACAATGATGTCAGACAGTCCGATAATAGCGACTCGGGGCCCGGCGGAGACGACAACCGACTGGGCGGTGTCCACGAGTTGCGCCTCGCCCACGATCACATTACCGCTGTCGTCTACCGGCTGTACCCGAGCCAGCGCATCCCAGGCCCCCAGATCATCCCAGGCGAAATCAGCCCTGATCATCGCAATCCCGTTCTCCACCCGCTCCAACACGCCGTAGTCTACTGACTGCCTATGAAACGCGCTGTACTCGCGGACCAGCGCCTCCCGCACCCTCCACGCCCCGCGAATGCGGCATAGACCCGCCCACACGTCCGGCATATGTTGAGCAAGCAGGCCCTGAATGACGCTGTTCCGCCACAGGAAGATCCCGCTGTTCCAGTAGTGACACCCGTCTGCTGCCAGACGCTCGGCCATCTGTCGATTCGGTTTCTCCAGAAATCGATGAACGAGGAACGCGCCAGGAGGCTGGGCAAGCGATTTTCCGACCTCCAGATACCCGTACCCGGTCTCCGGCCGCGTAGGCGTGATCCCAACCGTGACAACCCAGTCCGGATGTAACACGAGCAACTCGACGGCTCGCCGCAAGACGGCCGCAAATGCCTCGGCATCCGGGACGTAGTGATCGGCCGGCAGGACGATCATCATGGCGTGCGGGTCGAGCCGCTCAACCGACAGAGAGGCCAACCCGATAGCTGCCGCAGTGTCTCTGCCCTGCGGCTCGAGCAGGAGATTACCTTCGGGGAGTTCCGGGAGTTGCGCTCGGACGAGCTCGGCGTGTGTCTCACCAGCTACGACGGCGATCTGTGTCCACGGCAGCAGCAGTCGTATCCGCCGGACCGTCGCCTGCAGGAGCGACTCATTCCCGACCAGACGAAGAAAGGCCTTGGGTTGAGCGTCCGTGCTGACCGGCCAGAAGCGCTCGCCCCTCCCGCCGGCGAGCACGACCGCATAGACCGATGGCGGGAGAGATTGGTCGTCCTTACCCGTCGCGCCGCCCGTAGTCATCCTGTAATCGGACAATATCATCTTCTCCGAGGTAGCGGCCGTTCTGAATTTCAATGATGAGGAGGAGGTCCGGCCCGGGGTTCTCGATCCGGTGAACCACCCCTACCGGGACGAACGTCGATTCCTGGGTATCGACGAACGAGGTCCGCTGTCCGATGACGATCTTCGCCGTACCGGCCACAACAATCCAGTGCTCGCTCCGATGAGTATGGCGCTGCAGGCTTAACCGTTGGCCCGGATTGACCTCAATCCGCTTGACCTTATATCCTTCCCCCTCCCCGAGGACTGTCCAGCATCCCCAGGGACGCATTCCGGTCAGCACCGTGTGCATTCGGTTGCCCGCCTGTTTATGGTACGACAGTGTCTCATTGGGGGTACTATTGAGATACGCAGGAAAGATCTCCGTAGGTCTTTCGGTAATACTCCCGATACTGTCCCCCCTTGATGCGTGTCCACCAGGTCGTATGGCGCTCGTACCAATGGATCGTGTCCTCAAGTCCTGTCTCAAAGGGGATACGGGGCTTCCAGCCCAGCACCTGCTCAATCTTCGACGTATTCAGGGCATATCGCCGATCATGACCGAGTCGGTCCCTCACATGCGTAATCAATGTCTTGGGTTTGCCGAGGGTCCTGAGGATGAAGTGCGCAACATCGATGTTGGCTCGTTCACAGTTACCGCCGATATTGTAAATGTCCCCGGCGGCCCCGCTCCTCAGAACCAGGGCTAACGCCTCACAATGGTCCTGCACGTGCAGCCAATCGCGAACATAAAGACCATCGCCATACATTGGAAGCGGCTCGCCGACGAGGGCATTGGTAATAAAGAGCGGAATGGCCTTTTCCGGGAACTGTTGGGGACCATAGTTATTGGAACTCCGGGTGATAATGACCGGCAACCCGTAGGTGCGAAAGTAGGCCGAGACCAGCATGTCCCCCGCCGCCTTGCTGGCCGCATAGGGGCTGTTTGGGTGGAGGGGACTTTCCTCTGTAAAGCGACCGGATGGTCCAAGGGAACCATACACCTCATCGGTAGACACCTGCAACATCCTGGACACACGATATCGCCGACATGCCTCCAGAAGGGTCTGTGTCCCAAGCACATTGGTTTCTACGAAGGCCCTTGCATCCTGGATGCTTCGATCGACGTGCGATTCGGCTGCAAAGTTTACCAGCGCGTCGAACCCCTCACTCAGCAACGTGTCCACTTGTGCGGCGTCGCAGATGCTTCCCTTGATAAACTGATATCGACGATCACCCTCAACGTCGGTGAGGTTTTCAAGATTGCCGGCGTAGGTCAGCTTATCGAGGTTTACGATGCGGCAAGTCGGATCCGTTGCCAGAAGATGGCGAATAAAGTTCGACCCGATAAACCCGGCCCCACCGGTCACGAGGATTCGCACGGCTACCCCAGCTTCACTGCCCAATCGTATGGGATATCCGGACTGTCGGGGGGAATTCGAAACTCATCAGGCTCCTGATAATTGTAGAGCTCGGTTGGAAAATTCACAATCGCCGACATCCGGTCGCCCACAGCCTTGTACCCATGGATCACCAGAGGCGGAATCTTGACCAGGACCGGATTCTGCTCGCCAATGAAGAACTCGTTGACGAGACCTTTTGTGGGAGAGTCGTGGCGGGCATCATACAGGACGACCTTGGACATTCCGAGAACGCCGACAAAGTGGTCGGTCTGTTTCTTATGATAATGCCACCCCTTCACCACGCCCGGATAGGCGGCCGTGATATAGGCCTGCCCGAATCGCTCAAACTCCTCCCAGTCGCTGCGCAGCATCTCCGTAAGAAAGCCCCGCTCATCCGGAACCCTACGCAGCAGTCTGGTTTTCACCCCATCAATAAGCGTCATCGCACTTCACACTCTGAACCTTGAACGTTGAACGTTGAACTTCTTAGACCAGCCCGACTTGACTGCTGTCCCCAAGCATCAGCCGGTAGGCCTTCGGCTTTTCGCCGGACCGGAACACCTCCACGTTTTTCCCGATGAGGCTATCCTCTAACCGCCCGCCGATATCGGTAATCCGGCACTGGTCGAGGATAATACTGTGCTCGATCTCGCTGTTACAGACAAGCGTATCGTGGTAGATAGACGTAAAGGGCCCGATGTAGGAATTGATGATTCGGCAGCGCTTGCCGATGACAACCGGACCTCGAATAGTGCTGGCCGTCACGCTGGCCCCTTCCTCTATCACGACCTTTCCGATCACGTGTGACGCCCCATCGACATCCCCGTCCACTCGAGGCGTAATCGCCTCCAGCATGATCCGGTTGGCCTCGAGCATATCTTCGAGCTTCCCGGTATCTTTCCACCAGCCGCTGATAACATGAGGATGAACCCGATACCCGTGATCGATCAAATACTGAATGGCATCGGTGATCTCCAGCTCACCCCGGTGCGAAGGCTGAATCGCGTTGACCGCCCCGAAGATCGTGTGATCAAACATATAGACGCCGACAAGCGCCAAGTCGCTCTTCGGGTGGGTCGGCTTTTCCTCCAGGGAGATGACTCGTCCATCTTGCAGTTCCGCCACGCCAAACCGCTGCGGGTCGCGAACCCTTGCCAGGAGGATCTGGGAGTTAGCGCCCAGCCGCTCGAACTCCTCAACCAAAGAGCGAATTCCATCCTTGACCAGGTTATCCCCCAGATACATCACAAAAGGATCATTCCCGAGAAATGGTCCGGCAATCTTGACCGCATGGGCCAGTCCGAGCGGTGCTTCTTGTTCGATATACGTGACGTCGAGCCCCCATTGCGCTCCATCCCCCACGGCGCCCCGAATCTCCTGCTTCGTGTCGCCCACCACGATCCCAACCTCCTGAATCTTGGCCTCCGCCATCGCTTCCAGGGCATAGAAGAGGATCGGTTTGTTGGCGATGGGCACGAGCTGCTTCGCGCTCGTATGGGTAATTGGACGCAAGCGGGTCCCTTTGCCCCCGCTCAAGATCAATGCCTTCACAGTGTTTCCTCGATAACGTTCGGCGCCACCCCGCGGCGCGGGTCGATACCCAAAAAGGTCTGCGGGTGTCGACGTTTGAAGCGGCACAAACATTTAATGTATGGTGTAAGGCCCAAGAAATTGTACGGAAGGATCCCCGGGTTGTCAAATTTGAAATGTCCGGCTGTTACGGAGCGAGACAGGACGACCTCTTCGATCCTGACCTGGACTACGGCCTGTCCCGCGTGAACTTTCCCTTGACGGCGCTGAAGCAGGACGGCTAAAGTTCTATTCATGAAGTTTCAACGCAAGTTGCTGCTTGGCTTCGCACTCATGGTGCTCCCGGTACTCCTGATCGGCGTTCAGGCCGTATGGAACAACCGGGAGGAACGAGCGGCCCTGAGGGCGCTCGGCGAGAGCATGGCGAGAACCCGGACCTATGCCGAGCTGGAAACGGTCTTGTTCCGCCAGAGCCGCCAGGTCTGGGGATTTCTCACCGGGATAGACCACGAGGCAGAGGCGGAGTTCTTCCGGCTGGAGCCGGAGATCGAGGAGCGCCTCCGCCTGTGGAAGCTGACACTCACGTCCGACGAGATAGATCTCGCCACAGACGTCGAGCAGATCCATACCCAGATGTTCGACGTCGGCAAGCGCATCATCGGCCTGCACCAGGGCGGACAGCGGAGTGCGGCGCTGGCCTTGGCGAACACAGAGATGAAAAGCCGCCTCCTGCCCGCCCTCAGCGCAAAGAATAAGGAGATCTACGGCGCAGCCCGCGCGCACAGTCTGCAACGGGCCTACGCCAGACTTGAGGAGATCCTGCAGACGGAGCAACGCCTGCTGTCTCTGATCATCTTGCTTTCCCTGACGATCGGGGTCGCCGCCTCTATCCTCATCTCCAGGGGGCTGGCGCGTCCGATCCATCAGCTCAAGGCGGCTATGGAAGTAGTAGGCGCAGGCCACCTGGATCATGAGGTGGCAGTTCGCTCGAAGGACGAGATTGGCGAGTTGGCTCAGACGTTCGCCGGGATGACCGAAAACCTGAAACATTCCCACGAGGCGATGGCCCGGCTCAACGACGAACTGGAAACCAAGATTAAGAAGCTGGAAGAAACGCACGCACAACTGATCCAATCTGAGAAACTGGCCTCCATCGGCGAGATGTCCGCGGCGGTCGCCCACGGCCTGCGCAATCCCCTGGCAAGTCTTCGGGCTGCGGCCCAGGTGACCAGTCATCACGTGGCCGACGGATCGGTGGCGCAGGCGCATCTCAAGATGGTCATTGCCGAGGTGGACCGACTGGATCGCCGCATCACCCATCTGCTCGCCTTCTCCAGACCCGCCCCGTTCCGTCCCTTGCCGGAGCAGCCATCGAGGTTAATCGACGACCTGTTGCCTAGCTTCGCCGGGCCGCTGAGGGATCGCAACGTCCGGATCGAGATCGACGTACAGCGCAACCTGCCTGACGTCTATGTCGATCCGATCCAGGTGGAACAGGCGCTCGGCGAGATCTTTGCCAACGCCCTCGATGCCATGCCCCATGGCGGGTCGCTCACCATCCGAGGATACTGCCACGCCGCGAACGGTCAGCCGGGATCTGTGACCCTGGAGATCGCCGATACTGGGAATGGGATCGCCACACAGGTCCTCCCGTCGGTCTGTGATCCGTTCTTCACGACGAGGGCGGAGGGAACCGGTCTTGGCCTTGCCATCGCCAAACGGTATGTGGTACAGAACGGCGGATCGTTGGACATCGCCAGCACACCGGGAGTCGGCACCACGGTACGCATCATGCTGCCGATCTCATCGGGCGATCGGAACAAGACGATATGAATCCCTCAACCCTGTTGATTGTAGACGACGAGCGCACCTTGGCCCGCTCGATCAAGCTGTTCATGGCCGAGCAGGGCTACGAGGCAGAAGTGGCCGAGAACGGGGACAAGGCACTGGAGCTGCTGGATCGCCTTCGCCCCGACCTGGTGTTCCTGGATGTCTGCCTGCCGGGCCAAAGCGGTATGGAGCTGCTGGGCAGGATCAAAGAGTTCGACCGCAATATTGCCGTCATTATGATGACCGCCTACGGCTCCATTGAAGGGGCGGTGGAGGCGGTCAAGCTGGGGGCGTTCGACTACATCAAGAAACCGGTCGATCTGGATGAGCTGAAGCTGCTGGCCGACCGGGCATGTGAGAGCGCGCGGTTGCGACAGGAGCTGTCCTATTACCGGGAGCGGGACGTCCGGGAGCGCCCCTATATGGGAATCATCGGCAAGTGCGAGGCGATGCGCGAGATCGTGACTCGAATCCGGCAGATCGCCGCGTTGGAGGACTCCCCCCCCATTCTGATCACAGGGGAAACGGGGACCGGAAAAGGGCTGGTCGCGCGTACCCTGCACCGCCACAGTCGGCGGGCGTCACGCGCCTTCATCGAAATCAACTGCACAGCGCTCCCGGCCACGCTGATGGAGGCGGAACTGTTCGGATACGAGCGCGGGGCGTTTACCGATGCGAAAGAGTCGAAGATGGGCCTGTTCGAGGCGGCTGATGGAGGCTTCCTCTACCTGGACGAGGTAGGCGACACCGAGCTGTCCCTTCAAGGCAAGCTGCTTCGCGCCGTCGAAGAGCGGGTCATCCGGCGTATCGGGGGGCTACGGGACCGGCGGGTTGATGTCACCATCGTGGCCGCCACCCATCGGGATCTCGAAACCGAGGTCAGGGCGGGCCGATTCAGAAAGGACCTCTACTATCGACTTGCCGTCATCACCATCGATCTGCCGCCGCTGCGCGAACGCGGCGAAGACATCCTGCTGCTTGCCGCCCACTTCCTGGAGACATTGAACGCCAAGTACGGGAAGGCAGTCCGCGCCATCGATGACCGAGCCGCCCGAACCCTTATTGAGTATCCGTGGCCAGGCAACATTCGGGAGCTGAGCCACGTCATCGAACGCGCGGTCTTGTGGAGCCGCGGAGATCGCCTGTCGGTCGATCAGCTCTCGTTAGCGCCTGCGCCACCGAGTACGCCGCCTGCCCCCATGCCGACTGCCGGCCTTGCGCATGGCGCGCTCCCGCAGGAGGGAATCGACCTGGCGGCGTGGGAGCGGTCGTTGGTGGAACAGGCGTTACGGGATAGCGGCGGCAATCAGACGAAGGCGGCCAAGCTGCTCCGCCTCAGTCGAGATACCCTGCGCTACCGGCTGAAGAAGTTCGGCCTATCCCGGTCCTGATTCGTCCTCAGGCCGTCCATCGCGAGAGGATTGGTGTGGCAAACATGCCGGCTGCGCCGAGAAGGAAAAAAATCATGGATACCGACGTCCTTGTCATGGGGGGGCTCACCATCCTGATGGCGGTCTTCGCCTTTACGAAAGGGAAGGATCTGCCGTTACGTGGCTTTCAGACCGGGTTTGGGCTACTCCAGGAGGTCTGGCTGCCGCTGTTATTCGGCTTTTGCCTGGCCGGCCTCTTCGAGGTGCTTGTCCCCCGAGAGCTGCTTGTCAAATGGATGGGCGAGGAATCGGGCGTCCGGGGCATCCTGATCGGGTGGCTGGTGGGCTTGCTGATGCCCGGCGGACCATATGTCGTCTTCCCTTTGACCGCCTCACTGTTGAGAGATGGAATAGGGGTCGGACCGCTACTCACCTTCATCACCGCCAAGTTGCTCCTCTCGCCGATTCGATTGTTCACGTGGGAGGTCCCGTTCCTCGGCTGGGCCTTTGTCATGGCCAGGACGGTCCCAAGTCTGCTCCTGCCCCCGATCGTCGGCCTCATCGGCCAGCGTCTATACGCCCTGTTTCCAAAGTTGTAGCACCGTAACGGTTAAATAACGTGGCCATTGGTAACGAATGGGTCCATGACGAAGAAGTGGTGCGCCGCTCACTTGCGAAATTCTTTGTTTTCAAGCTCCCTGAGGACCAGAGAATTGAGCGCGTGTATTGGGCACTTGAGGGGGCCGTTGTAAGAGTTTGGACGATCATTGATCGGCCCGACTACGAATTCGAGAAGTCGATTTATGAAGCACAGCTTCGATTTATGGATGCATTCCAGGAATTGGAATGCGACTTCTCAGTCATCTACCGGCTTGGAAGGCCGGTCGAATACTTCGGTATGGAAGGGGCGCGGCTGACTAAAACACAAAGCCGGCGGCCACGGAACCTTGCTGTTCGTTCCGACTCCGCGTGAATTGAGTGGAAATCGTGGGTGACGAGACTCTATGCTCAAAATGTCTCGGGATGCGTAATGCGGGAACAGCAAACCAAACTAACTGCTTGGTGGAAGTACGTCCCACTTGGCGCTTCGCGCTAAGCTTTTTGCAATTCTGGGAGGCTTATTGCCTTTCACTATAGCATGCGCCGGATTGTTTTCGACAGGGTCATGAAATACGTCCTGCTCGAGAGACCTCGCGTAGCCGGCCGTTATAGAAGCTAACCCGTGTGAAGAATATTCACTAAGAACTCGTTGTGGAGTGGTAACCCTTGCCACATCCACTGACATTTCAGGATCCTTAAATGCTGCCGAAGTAGGCCTCCCATCTTTTACTTGTAAAGGGTGTATTCTCCTGTAAAGCTCGTCGTTATCTGCAATCTCTTCGACCTCCATCCGCTCGATCTCTCGACCTAGATTCAAAAGGAAAACGCTTGTCGGTCAAACGAAATGGATCAGAACTCTCCTGACCAGAGTCACGAGATCGCGAGTTGTGCCTTCATCAGTGATATCATCCGTTCCCTTTCGGGTAATCAGATATTCGAAGGGGATTCCACCTGGCCCCACGGTAACACTGACCTCGGTCGTTGGCAGTGCCCATTCGAGCAGTAATCCCCCATCCGAACAGGGAGCAGCAAAGGGCTCCGGGAGAGATGTGCTGAGGGATTCCCACAGCAGCTTTATGATCTTCTTCGCCGCTATCTGGGTCGCGTGATCTATTGGCGGGGCTCCGTAAGAATCCCAACCATGAGGCAGGTAACGGAAGGCAGAAATCTTGTCGAATACCGCACGTAGTCTTTTGAGGTGCTCTTCTTCAAGAATGTCGTCGAAGACCCAGTTCGCCGACGCGCTCCCCGTAGTTGAGGCGGAGGACACCACGGTGGGGGCCTCTTTTTCGAGAAGGCAAGTCGCCGCACCGCCTTGAGCATGCCCTTCGAATCCGCTCCCGCTCACTCTCATCATTGTATCCTTTCCCAGCGCTTGTGGGCAGTATTTGATGTCAGATCGGTAAACCCACGCACGATCCATTCATGAGCCACCTCGAACCACTCTTCCAAGTCCGAGCCTTCCGGCTGAGATCTCCCCCTGGCTGTGAGCTCAAGAATCAGCACGTCTTTGTTATCGACACTCCTTTTTCCATGCTTGAAAGTAACATGCAGTGCACCTCGTTCCTCTGGCAATCGAAAGCGGAGACTCATTGTCGCGTTGCTCGACTTCGGGAGGAACCCCGTCGAATAGGCAGAGCTCCAGGAAAACAGAGGAGAATAATCTTCTATTGCCGCAGGGAAGGCGCCGTCTGCCTCAACGATGTGGTTGACATACGTGGCCTCATATTGATTGGGTTGGATCTTCCCCAGTTCGTTGTTGATAGCAAACGTCCGAAAGGTTTCCCAATATTTCATGAACCGTTCTTTCGCGGTATTGAAATGAGGGTACTCATCTCCCTCTTTCGACTTACGCCAATTATGGTGGAATCGAGTCGGCTGGAGCTGTATAAGATAGTTCTTGTTGGAGTGGATCAGAAATACCCGCCTGAGCGGTGGTAGATCAACAAGTTCGATTTCGCCCTTAGCCTCAACACCTTGTACCCCCTCGAAGATTTCCGTCAATGGCGCTCTATCCTCAAGAATAGGATACTCATCTTTAACATGACTCCAAAATAGTCCGTAGTGGGCCGTCAAAAAATTTGGCAGGGGATCAAACTGCACTCCGAGCACCACCTCAATCACTGGCGGGGCCTTAAAATCGGGCATGGGCTCAGGTGATCGACTCATTACTGGACCTCCATACCCAAATTACCTCTTTTCGAGTCTAGTCGCAACCCTCACCGCAAGGCCAGAAAGAGGGCTGTCTCGCCCAGAATGCAGTCATGTTTCGAAACAAAAGCGTGAAGTTCTCTCGCGTAAGCCGCATTATCTTGCGGTACCTTAGCGAAAGGGTAGAGCTCTGTCAAGCAATTCCAGGACAGAAAGCTTGACACTCAGGGGCCGCCTGCCTAGGATAGCCCTGACTGAGCGGGACAACAGGAGGGGTGGACATGTCAACCAAAGGGCGAAGGTCAACGAAGGCAAAGCAGACGCGGGACGCGAAAGACCCGCAGGCCTACGACCATAAGAAGGGGGAGGACAAGCTCCTCCTGCGGCCGGATGTCGGGCTGCAGGCGCAGTTCAGGCAGAAAAAGCCGCCAAAGAGCTATCGCTACGATCCGGGCCTCGATCCGGCCCTCTCGTGGGATGTGAGCGCCGACCGCGAACGAGCCGAAGCCCTGGTCGCCAGGATCGAGCAGGCCGAGGACCTTACCGAGGCTAAGTTGGCAGCCGCCGAACTGCGGCAGATGTCGCGGCCCTTCCTGAACTGGGCGGGGAAGGCGGAGCGAGGCGAGTTCACAGTCCCCACCCTGCCGCTCTTCGTCCACGAGCGTCTCTCCACCCAGGCGATCCTGCAATCCGTCAAATCGCATAAACGCGACCGGCAGCAGACGCTTGCCCTCTTTGCCGACGAAGAGCTGGATGTCGCCGACCGGCTGCTCAAGGCCTACACGTACCAGACCGACTGGGTGAACCGCTTACTCCTGGGCGACAGCCTGGTGGTCATGAACAGCCTGTTGCAGTACGAAGGGCTGGGCGGCCAGGTCCAGATGCTTTACATGGACCCGCCTTACGGCGTCAAATTCGGCTCCAACTTTCAGCCGTTCATCCGGCGACGCGACGTCAGGCATGGCGACGACGGCGACCTGACCCGCGAGCCAGAAATGGTCCAGGCCTACCGCGACACCTGGGAGCTGGGACTGCACTCCTACCTCACGTATCTCCGCGACCGCCTGCTCCTGGCGAGGGAGCTACTGAACGAGAGAGGCAGCATCTTCGTCCAGATCAGCGACGAGAACCTCCATCATGTGCGCGAGGTCATGGACGAGGTGTTCGGAGCGGAGAATTGTATTGCCGTCATCGCATTCAAGAAAACTGGGTTTGCTAGTGACGAGACTCTTTCGACCACGCACGATTTCCTCCTCTGGTATGCAAAACGTTCTGAAGACATAAAATTGCGGTCTGTCTTCGGAGAGCGCGAATTGCTACCGAACGAACTTTTCTTCTATGACCAAATCGAGCTTCCGGACGGAACGCGGCGTCCACTCTCTTCTGATGAAAAGAACCTTGGGCCAAGGATTCGAGAGATTGGTCGACCATATGCTCGCAATCCTATGGTATCCCCGGGATGGCAGGATTCATTGAGCTTGCCGGTTGAGTTTGAAGGCCGGACCTTCCGTCCTCCACCAAATCGGCACTGGGCGACAACACAGGAAGGAATTGAAAGGCTTCGTGAAGCCCGGCGTCTCGCTATTAAGGGGAACACACTCCGTTTTATCCGTTACTTTGATGACTTCCCCCTTCAACCGTTAGGAACAGTATGGAACGATACTGGGGTTGGTGGGTTTGTTGGCGATGAACGCCTGTACGTTGTTCAAACCGATGTCCGAGTAATCCAACGCTGCCTTCTGATGACCACCGATCCGGGCGATCTCGTGCTCGATCCCACCTGCGGAAGCGGGACGACGGCGTACGTGGCGGAGCAGTGGGGGCGGCGGTGGATCACCATCGACACGAGCCGGGTGCCTCTCGCCCTGGCTCGCCAGCGGCTGCTGACGGCCACCTTCCCATACTATGAGCTGCGCGACCCGGCCCGGGGTCCTGGCGGTGGCTTCGTCTACAAGCGCAAGCACAATCAGAAGGGGGAAGAAGTGGGCGGCATCGTCCCGCACATCACGCTGAAGTCGATTGCCCAGAACGAGCCACCCCAGGAGGAGGTGCTGGTCGACCGTCCCGAGGTCGAATCGAGCATTGTCCGCGTCTCCGGCCCCTTCGTCGTTGAGGCCACGATTCCTACGGCCATTGAGCTTTCGCCGACAGGGGCCACCAACGACAATCAGGCGAGCTATGAGGCCGACCCCATCGGCCGGATGATCGAGGTCTTGAGGCGCTCGCCCACCCTTCGGCTTGCGGGCAATCAGAGCGTCACGCTCAAGCATATCCGGCGTCCGGCCAAGGCGATGGACCTGCACGCCGAGGCGGAGCTGGTCGAACCGACCCTCGAGGACCTGGCGGAGGAGGCCGCGACCCAGAAGTCTCTCGATATGAAGCGCGGCAAGCCGGTCGCCTTCATCTTCGGACCGGAGCACGGGCCGGTAACCGAGCAGATGGTGTTTGCCGCTGCGAAGGAAGCCCACCTGAAGAGCTACAATCGGCTCTTCGTGGTCGGTTTTGCCATTCAGCCGGGCGCCAGTAAGTTGATCCAGAATTGCGAGCAGGCGGTCGGCCTGCCGGCTACCTATGTCCAGGCCACGATGGACCTCGTGATGAACGACCTGCTCAAAACCACCCGCGCCAGTCAGATCTTCTCGGTGACGGGCGCCCCTGACATCAGGCTCATTCGGCTCAAGCGAAAGAACGGCAATGGCCCGCTCTATCGCGTGGAGTTGCTGGGTCTCGATGTCTTCGATCCGGTAACGATGCAGAACGACCATCGGAAAGGCGACGATGTCCCGGCCTGGTTGCTGGATGCCGACTATGATGACCTGGTTTTCCATGTGACCCAGGCGTTCTTCCCCCGGACCAGCGCCTGGGACCACCTGAAGCGCGCCCTCAAGGGGACCTACGAGGACTCGGTCTGGGAGCACTTGGCCGGGACCGTCAGCGAGCCGTTCGCCGCCGGCGAGCATAAGAAGATCGCCGTCAAGGTCATCGACGACCGCGGCAACGAATTGATGGTGGTCAGGTGGCTCGCCGACGCCGAATCCGAGCGGTAACGGCATGAGCCAGTTTAACGAGGTCCTGCAACCGATTATCTGCGATGCCTACGCAAAGCCGAGCCATCACTGGGTGATTGAGAAGGGCAAGCCCCCAGTGAAGGCTCAGGGGCGGCGAGAGGCGTGCTATTACTACCGGCCTCCTGGCCGGTCCACGGGAACCAATCAGGCCGACGAGGTCGGCACACGCATTCTCCTCGATCTGGTCAATGAGATCCGCGACCGGGTGAAATCCTGGAGACGGACCGGCTTCCCAGGGGTGACCGGCGTGACGGGAGAGCTGCTCGCGTACTGGAACCGGGACGACCGCGAACGGCGACTGTTCTTCTGCCAGCGCGAGGCCGTCGAGACGATCATCTTCCTCACGGAGGCCCGTGGCGACTTCCTCCATGGGCTCTCAATCCCACGCGATGAGCCGGGCGAGATTGTCCGGTATGCCTGCAAGATGGCCACCGGAAGCGGCAAGACGGCGGTTATGGGGATGCTCGCCGCCTGGAGCATCCTGAACAAGGTGGCGGACAGGACGGATAAGCGCTTTTCCGATGTGGTGCTCGTCCTCTGCCCCAACGTCACGATTCGAGAGCGCCTGCAGGAACTCGACCCGCATCGAGGCGAGGCGAGTATTTATCGCGCGCGGGATCTCGTTCCCTCGCATCGGATGAGCGATTTGCGGAAGGGGCACGTCCTGATCCGGAACTGGCATGTCCTGGCCCCCCAGGAGATGAACCAGGTTGGAGGTGTCGGGGCCAAGGTGGTGAACCGGGGAGACGAATCGGATACGGCATTGGTCTCCAGGGTCCTTGGAAGGGGCGTGGGCGGCAAGGGCAACATTCTTATCCTCAACGACGAGGCCCACCATGCCTATCGGATCCGCCAGCTCGACAACACCGCAGAGCTGGAAGAGGAAGACGAGCTGGCCGAGCCCGACGGGCGCGAGGCCACGGTCTGGATCGAGGGACTCGACAAGATCCGCCGGATTCGAGGCATCAACCTCTGTGTGGACCTGTCGGCCACGCCATTTTATCTCAATCGCAGCAAGAATGACGCCGGCCGTCCCTTCCCCTGGATCGTATCCGATTTCGGGTTGATTGACGCCATCGAAAGCGGGCTGGTGAAGATCCCGCAACTCCCGGTTCAGGACACCACGGGGGCGGAGATTCCGGCGTACTTCAATGTCTGGAAATGGATCGTCGAAAAGAAATTGACGCCGGGGGAAAAGGGGGGCAAGAAGGGGCAGGTCAAACCCGAGGCGGTCCTGAAGTGGGCGCAGTCGCCGATCGCGCAGTTGGCCGGTCTCTGGCGGGAGAAGTTTATCGACTGGGAACGCGAGGCGAGGGAGGGGAAACGGCCCTTCGTTCCGCCGGTCTTCATTATCGTCTGCAAGGACACACGGCTGGCCAAGGTAGTCTATGAGTGGATCACGGCGGAGGGCGAGGGCACAGCCCCTCCTATCGAGGAGTTTCGTAACCGGGAAGAGCAGGAATACACCGTCCGTATCGATTCGAGGGTGGCGGAGGAGATTTCATCTGGTGTTGCCAAAAGCGATGAGAGTCGCCGCCTGCGATTCGTTCTGGACACCATCGGTAAGATCGCGTGGCCTGGAGGGGAGATCCCGGCCGAGTACCTGGAACTGACCGAGAAGCTGAATCGCAAGGCCATCGAGGAGGGCGGCCGCAGGATCGATCCGAGGATTCCTCCCGGGCGTGATGTCCGCTGCATCGTCTCCGTTGCCATGCTGACCGAAGGATGGGACGCCACGACCGTGACCCACATCGTGGGGCTGAGGCCCTTCGACTCGCAGCTTCTTTGTGAACAAGTAGTCGGGCGCGGGCTCCGGCGATCCCAGTATTACGACCTGACGGTTGAAGAAGTGGCCAAGGTCTACGGCGTGCCGTTCGAGTTGATCCCTCTCAAGACGCCGGACAAAGGAAGGCCTGCTCCGCCCCCTAAGATCCGCCACGTGCATGCCCTCTCCCCAGAGCGCGACGACCTCGAAATCCGGTTCCCTCGGGTGGAGGGGTACGCCTATCGGATCAGGAGACAAATAACGGTCGCATGGGAGCGGATGCCGGTACTTATTGTGGACCCCATGAAGATCCCCGATGAGACAAAGGTCAAGGGCTTGTCCACGGAAGAGGGCGGCCGTCTGTCGCTGATGGGGCCAGGGAAAACCGAGCAGGTGACGCTTCAGCCGTGGCGGGAACCCAAACGCATTCAGGAACTGGAGTTCGACTTGGCGCGGGCACTGACACGACAGTATGCCAACAGTCCTGCCTGCGAGGTACCCCCGCACGCGCTGTTCCCACAGATGCTTGGGGTCGTCAAGCATTTCCTGAGAGAGAAAGTCCAGCCCGTCGGACGCACCGATCGAAAAGATGTCTTCCTTGAGCCCTACTATTCCGAGGCGATGAACATGCTGGCTGAAGCCATCGTCCCGGACAATGCCGACAGTCCTGAGCTTCCGCACTACGAGGCCCATCGGGGCGAGGGGAGCACACGGGATGTTGACTTCTGGACGTCAAAGCCTGGGAGGGAGTGCGAGCGCTCGCACCTGAACTGGGTCGTGGCGGATACCGAGAAGTGGGAGCAGACGGCAGCCTTCTATCTCGATAGCGACAAGCACGTAGTGGCGTTTGTGAAGAACTTCAACCTGGGGTTCGCCATTCCGTACAGCCACAACGGAGAGGCGAAGGAGTATTTGCCGGATTTCCTGGTCCGACTTCAGAGGGACGGCAGCGAGGCCGGAACCCTGGTCCTTGAGACGAAGGGGTATGATCCACTGACCGCCGCCAAAGAGGCTGGGGCGCGCCGCTGGGTCGCCGCCATCAACGCCGACGGGTCCCACGGGCAATGGGCCTACCGTCTGATCAGGTTCCCAACCGACACCCCTGAGGCAATCCGGTCGGCAGTCGAGGAACTGGTCGGCAGCGAGGAGTAGTGTCGCATAAGTCCTTTTCTAGTAATTGTCATTCCGGGCTTGACCCGGAATCCAGTGCCTTTCTGGATTCTCGCTTTTGCGGGAATGATGGCTGGGGAAATCTGTAAGGCCAAGCGCTGAATTGTCGCACAAAACAGACAACATTGGTCATAACCAGGAGCAACCCTTTGAGGAGCCGGTCAGGCTGCCGATCGAGGAGGTCCTTGACCTGCACACCTTTGCGCCGAAGGAGATTGCCTCGGTGGTTGAGGAGTATCTCTGGCAGTGCCGTCAAGCAGGGATGCCGCAAGTGCGGCTGGTTCATGGGAAGGGGACTGGCACGCAGCGGGCGATCATCCGGCGGCTTCTGACAAACCATCCCGATGTCCTGTCGTTTGCCGATGCGCCAGCAGAGGCCGGGGGATGGGGAGCCACCATGGTGAGATTAAAACCTTACTAGCCGTGGCTTCCAACTATTTCGTTTCTGTATTTTTGGAGCCTTCGGAGTTCATGCGGAGGAGAATCGAGCACTTTTCGAAGCTCTTGCACTGTATCAACTGGCGCAAACTATCTTTCGGTCTCTCGGTCTCCGTTTGCCAACAATATCTACGGGAGCTTTGACTGACTTATCAGGATCGTCTGCGTTGCGCCCTCTCGTAGAACGCATCGCTCTCAATCCCTGTTATCCTCTGCATAGCCCGCCTCGCGGCACGCAACGCCTTCTCCAAGTACTCCGAAAATGAATAAATGCGAACATAGTACCTAAAATGTTGGTATGATTGCGTCCACTGATCAATTGGAAACAGTTTCGCTATTTCAACGCCAGGCATTTCACCCGTGCCCCCTGCAACCAATTCGTGAACACCTTCAAAGCTCGGTGCCATAGGCACATCGACCCAAACCCCAGTACGCCACAACGCTTCGTCAGGTGTGGAGCCCAGATTCCCGTCAATGATAATAAGTTCTTCACCAATTGCCTGTTCGAGTGTCTCCACATGTGCATCTCGCCTAGCCCGATCCTGTAGAGTAGTGAGAAACTCAGTCAAGAGCGGCGTCTCCGCATGAGTGGCAACCGCTTCGCTAAATCTGTAGACTTCACGTGGCAGCAAGCGGTTTACGATGCGATATGAATATTCCTTCGCCAGATCATCACTCGAGCCAAGACCAAGAGGGCCCCGCAGGGCTGAGTCTGTCAACTCCAGGAAGTGCTCGAGTATTTGCATGTCGCTTTCACCATCATCCAACCATGATTGCACCAGCCTCTTCAGTAACCTTGTGAGCATACCCTCTGCAGCTCGAACTTTTGGATGATGGTAAATGTAGCTGTAGAGCATCAGCTTGCATATCACGATTTGTTCTATTGTGTTCAAAGCCTGCCTAGGTAAACGCAGTCGATAGGTCTCATAGTAAGGCAACGGAGACGCAGGTCCCTCAGAATGCCGCTCCGCGCTTGTTGTGCCGACCGACTTGTAGAGTTTCTCCAACTCGCCTTCGCCGTCTGCGGTAACCTGCCTTTCAAGGCGAACAGAGTAAAGATACCTATCGATGTCGTAGCGCAAGGGTAGGCCTGCAGCCGTCGCATCGCGCAGAAGGTAGTCGAGCTTGTCAGCGTCGAAGCCGGATGAAACAATATCTCCAAGGAACTGCAAGAAGGGATGCTTCGCTCGACCAACGATCATCAACGCGGTGTTGGTCAGATCAATGTCTCCCTGGTAATCCTCCAACGACGGTTCGCCAAGCAGGTGATCCTTTGCTCTCTGGAGCAATCCCGCTATAGACTTACTGCCAGCCACACAGAATGAAATTGCTTCGCCAGCACCCTTAGTTTTGCCCACGAATCGCGTGAGCTCTTCAGCGGCAGCCTTCAGACTCCCCAGTTCCCGATAAACTTTCTCTGAAGTGTGACTGAACAAGCTGTGGCCGACGTCGTGCAGGAGCGCAGCGAGACGCAGTTCTTGTCTCAGGCGAGAGATTGTCACATTGGGGTCTGCGGCCGGGGCGATAGCTCTTGCAATTTCACGAACCTCGCCGCCTTGCCGCTCAAGGATCGCATCAAAAATGCGGGAGGCTAAGGTGGCAGCGCCTAAGCAGTGCTCAAACCGAGTGTGAAGCGCGGAAGGGTAGACCTGGAAGGCAAGCCCCACTTGGTGTATGTCTCGTAACCTCTGCACAACGGGGGAATCAATAAGTGCAAGCTCGCGCCAGCTAAAACGATTTGTGCCCCATAGATTGTCATGAACGACCTTAAATCTTTTTAGGGGAAGAATAGGGCGTTCTGGGGAAGAACCGAAAAAGTCAGGGTGTTTCTTCTGTAGGAAAGCGTCTAATTGATCAGTAAGCGCCGAGAGGTTAGGGTATTCGCACCCTGGCCAACTTTTCGCAGAGTCGGACACCGGTGGAACATTCATGCGCCTTGTCCCAGGATTGACCTACGAACCCATGAGAGAATTACTGCCTGTTTAGATTGTAACGCGCTTTCGCAATGATCCCGCATGGTGGTGGGCACAGAAAACACGAGGCATCCGAACAAACGAGAATTTCGGTGGGTATTTCATAGAGATTTTGCGCCGGAGAACTCTTTCTTAGCACGATCTACAGCATAGGACAAAAACTTACTGATATCCTCATCGGCCACTGAGCCGAAGCGCCCCCTCCACAAATTTGCTACATCGTCCGGCAGGTTGATGACATCGTAGTGCGGGTTACTGACCGATACGCTAGCCGTCCAGTGTAGCGCTTGAAGGAAGTCGGACAATTCTCTCGACTTTGGATAAGGTGCGTCCCAATCGAATCGTAATCGCTCCAAGAACTCTGGCTTGCCCGGAACTTCTTTACTCTTGAAGAGCTGATAGAAGAGCAAATGCCATGGCTCCTCATTCCTAAAGGGCATACTTACATGTTGGGTTTGGAGGCTCGCAGCCAGTTGCTTAACGAATTCACCAAGGGAAATCTTTGTAGACATGTTCCTCCTCGCGCCGGACACCGCTTGCGATGATCGCTGTAAAAAAATCCCATGTGACGACTTGTCGTCTTTCACGTAGCAATCAACTTAACCCAAGAACACAATTACCATTCAGCAGCAAACTACAACCCAGAGAGCGTCGTATCCAATGGTAACCCCACGAAACACAGCACAGTAGTCGTCCAGCCATCCGTGGACCATCGCGATCATTTGAAATGATAAAATGTCACCTACTTTTAAGAAAGTCAAGTTTTTTCAAGCTTCATCAGACTTCTAAAGCGTCGCGGGGCTCGCGGGCGAGTATATCTTTAATGATCGCATTTCCTCCGCGCTCCCGATGAACAAAATGTCGCCGCCGAGTCTGGTCCAAACTGGGCAGAAAAACACAACCTGCAAATTTGATCCTTAATGTAGGTCCTCGCAGAAGCGCGCAAAGAGGATCCGGGCCCGCCGATTGAGTGCATCGATCCGCGCTGGAAGCTGTTCAACGATTATATCTGGTCGGATATAGTCCTTCACGCCTTCCAGCTCTTGCGCAAAGATCCTCACCCAATCAGAGACCATAGACGACGTCACCTCCAGGTGAAACAGCAGGCCGTAGACGTGGCGACCGATCGAGAAGGCTTGGCACTCGTAGAGCGTTGACCTGGCAAGGTTGACGGCCCCCGGTGGCGTATCGAAATACTCGCCGTGCCACTCGAACACCTCGATCGATTCCGGAAAGAGGCTAAACAGCCGATCGTGCCGCGCCGCCAGGGTGAGCTGGACCGGGTACCAGCCGATCTCCTTGCGCGGCCCCTGCCGGATCGTCCCGCCGGCCGCCTTGGCGATAAGCTGTGAGCCGAGGCAGATGCCCAATGTGGGGAAATCGAGCGCCAGCGCCTCCTTCAGGAGTCGATCCTCTTCCCTCAACCACGGGTAGTCGGCTTCGTCGTTGACACTCATCGGTCCGCCCATGACCAAAAGCCCTGAAAACGGCGACAGGTCGTCCGGCGCCCGATCGCCCTCGTACCACCGCACCGTCTCTACGGGGCGCTGCTGCGCCTGGAGCAGGTCAAGGAAGATGCCAGGGGTCTCACATTCGACGTGCTGAAACACCAGAAGCGGTTTCATTGAAACCCTCCGATTCAGATGCACAATATGGCCTCATCATACCGCAAGCTCTTCATCATCGCCAGACCATTTACCGCGCGCACGCCCTTTGCGCGCGAGTGGAAATAGATTGTCGATCACAGAGAACGTGCTAGGATGGGGCAACAGGAGGCCAGGAGGCACGATGGTACGTGAAGGCAATGCGCGGCGACGGGAACCGGTGCGGGGCGCCCTTATCCATTACCACGAGATCGCCCTCAAAGGGAAAAACCGGGGCTTTTTTCTGAAGCAGCTTGAGGCCAATCTCCTGGCCGCCACACGCGATCTCGACTGCGGCCCGCTTCGGCGGCCTGCCGGTCGGCTGTTCCTCGAGATGGGCGAGGGGACACTTTGGGAGGACCTGCGGCCGCGGCTGAGCCGGGTTTTCGGGATTGCGAACTTTTCCCCAGCCTTCGTGATGGCACCTGATCTGGAGCTGCTCGCGAAACGGATCGAAGAGGAGGTCTCGGGTCGTTCATTCCGCAGCTTCCGCGTAGCGGCCCGTCGTGCCTTCAAGACCTTTCCACAGACCTCTCAGCAGATTAACGAGATGATCGGGGCCAGGGTGCAGCGCATCTGTAGCGCTCGCGTCGATCTCACCAACCCGGACCTGACTGTCGCCATCGAAGTGCTCCCCAACGAGGCATTTGTCTACTTCGAAAAGCTCCATGGTCCGGGTGGCCTGCCGGTGGGGACCGGCGGGACGCTTGCGTGTCTGCTGTCAGGCGGGATCGACTCGCCGGTTGCGGCCCACCGGATGATGAAGCGCGGCTGTCGTATCGTCTTTGTTCACTTCCACAGCCAGCCGTTCGCCGATCGCACGTCACAAGACAAAGCGATTGAATTGGTGCGCGTGCTCACGCAGTACCAGTTTACCTCCCGCCTCTATCTTGTGCCCTTCGGCGAAATCCAGCAGGAGGTCGTCGCTCGCGTTACGGGACGCCTGAGGGTCCTCATGTATAGACGGCTTATGCTGCGGATTGCCGAACAGATCGCTCACAAAGAGGGCGCCCAGGCCCTGGTCACTGGTGAGAGTCTCGGCCAGGTATCGTCACAAACCATCGAAAACATCGCCGCCATCGAACAGGCATCGACCCTGCCGATCTTACGGCCGCTGATCGGAATGGATAAGGACGAGATCACACAGCAGGCACAGCAGGTCGGCAGCTACGAGATCTCCATCATCCCCGACCAGGACTGCTGCTCGATGTTTACACCCAGGCAGGCGGCGACGCACACAACGCATCGCGAGATCGAACTCGCCGAGCGTCCTCTTGACCTGGACCGGCTCACGGCACAAGGTCAAGCCGCTGCACACTCCCTCGAGCTATCGTTTCCAGGTTAATTAAACAGCAGGTCGGCTGTCAGCAGTCAGCATAAGCAAGGTCAATCCCTATCCTTTTTGCAGAGAACTGATAGCTGAACGCTGACAGCTTTTAGCTGTACTATCACTTCTTTGGTTGGTACTTCGGGACGGCCAGCAAGCGGATGAAGGCAACGACGTCCTTGATCTCCTTGTCGTTCAGCATGCTGCCGTAACCGGTCATCATCGGACTCAACTTCTCGGCCGCGCTGCCGTTCTTGATGACATTGGTCAATTGCGCGTCGGATCTGCCATTCATATACTTGCCGTCAGTCAAGTCTCGCGGCTTAGGGTTCAGGGCGGCGGCGGCCGGCCCGTCCCCCTTACCCGCCGGACCATGACACGGCACACAAAAGGTCATAAACTTCTCGGGCGCCTTGGGCGCGTTGTTCGCCGACCCTGCTGCCCAGGCCCCTGTCGAGCTGACGATCAGAGCGGTCAGCGCCAACGCGTGGACGGTCGTTTTTCTCACCATTGATGCCTCCTGTGAAGGTGTTCCGAATTATCCAATAGAATACAACTGACATCTCCTTAGATGTTGCACTCTGGATCATCCTCTGTCAAGGGGAAGTTGACTCAAAACGTGGGGTCATCATCTGCAGTACGTCCGCGAACAAATAGTCAACAATAGAACACTTTTACTTCAGTGTCGTACTACACCTTGCGGGGATCGACGGATTACGGTATATGGTGAGGGCACGCGACACCGAATGTGGACGCCATACAAGGAGAACGATCGATGCCACGAGTGAGAGTACGGGTGCCTGCCTCAACAGCGAATCTTGGACCGGGGTTTGACACGCTCGGAATGGCGTTGAGTCTGTACAACGAGGTGGAGCTCAGCGACGAGGGCGACGGACTTCAACTTGAGGTCGAAGGCGAGGGGAAGGCCGAGCTGGAGCTGGCAGGCGAGCGCAACCTGTCGGTTCGCGCGGTGCGGGAGACGCTGCGGGAGCTGGGTTGCCAGCCGTCCGGACTACGGGTACGCCAGATTAACCGGATTCCGCTGGGGCGCGGCCTTGGCAGCAGCGCCGCAGCCAGCCTCGCCGGAATCGCCGCCGCCGCCCGACTGGCCGGCGTCGAGCTCTCGACGGATGAGCTCCTCGCCAGGGCCGTCCCGTTCGAAGGGCACCCCGACAACGTCACGCCGGCCCTGATCGGAGGCCTCACGACCTCCGCCATCGTAGCGGGCCGTGTTGTGGCCGCCAAGGTCCCCGTTCCCGCCTACCTGAAGGCAGTGGTCGTGATCCCGGACCTCACACTGCCCACCAAACGTGCGCGGGAGGTCCTTCCCAAACAGGTCCCGTTTGCGGATGCGGTCTTTAACCTGACCCGCCTGGCCCTCCTGCTCACGGGCCTCGCCACCGATCGTCCCGATCTGCTTGCGCCGGGGACTGAGGACCGCCTCCACCAGCCCTACCGGGCTACATTAGTCCCAGGGATGGAAGCGATTCTGGAGGAGGGGCGGCAAGCGGGCGCACTGGCCACCTGCTTGAGCGGCGCGGGCTCCTCACTGCTCGCGCTGGTCAACACTGACGACGAGCGGATCGGTCACAGGATGAGCGAGCGCTGGCAGCGCGAGTTCGGGATCGCCAATCGCGCGCTCGTCCTCGAGATCGACCGCCAGGGCCTCGTCTGCCTGGAGTGAGAGTTTCGGGTTTTGAGTTTTGGGTTGCGGGTTCTATGAGCTACTTGCTTTGGGCCGGCTCGATACCTACCACCTTGACGTCGAAGGTCAAGGCTTTACCCGCCAGGGGATGATTGGTATCGAGGACGACCGTCTTCTCCTTGATCTCTTTCACGAAAGCATGCCGGGTCTGTCCATTCTGCCCTTGGGCCATAAGATGGGCCCCGACGGTCTGCGATTTCTCCGGAATGCGTTCTTTGGGAACCTCCACGAACGCCTCGGGCCTGATCGGTCCATAGGCTTCGTCAACTGAGACGACGACGTGCTTGGTGTCGCCCACGCGTAGGCCACCCAGCGCCTTTTCCAACCCAGGGATGATCTGCCCCTCCCCGTGGATATAGACCAAAGGGTCCCCCCCCTCATTGGTATCCAGCACTGTCCCCTTTTCATCCGATAGTCTGTACTCAAGCTGTACGGTCGAACCGTTCTGAATCCCGGCATTGCCAGGCTCAACCTTGGTCTGCGTCGCAGTTTGAGTTTCGGCCGGCGCGAGTCCCGCCGTCAGAGCAAGCATCATCACCGAACCGGCCGCAAGAAACAATGCATATCGGGTCTTCTTCATTCTACTTCCTCCATGGTTGGCATAACACCCGCTACACGGCTCCTACGCCTCCCCGCGAGGCGACGGACCGCTGACAGCCACGGCGCATAGAGTACGCCCCGCACCCCTTTGGCGCAACCGAAAAGTCGCCGGCCCATCGGGGCGAAATGAAGCGTTTGACGAATTGGCCCGGTTGCGATACACTGTTATCGATCCATGAGGTGATTGACTCGTGTCGTTTCAACCGGACGCGCCATATGTGTTGAAACGGCTCCAGCAGGTCCGCAGTCGGTTTCCCTTCGGATTCTGACCGTTCTCGCGCCTCCCCAACGCTGGGTTTCGAGTATCATGCACGTTTTTCATGTCGGTACCGACCACCACTGACGTCGTAGTCGGGAACCGCGATAAAAAGGCATTCTATGGGACAACAGCGAACCGACCTCAGGAATCTGGCCATCATCGCGCACGTGGACCACGGCAAGACGACGCTCGTCGATGCCATGCTGAAGCAGAGCCATATCTTCAGGGACAACCAGGCGGTGATGGTGCGAGTCATGGACTCGAATCCTCTTGAACGGGAGCGCGGCATCACCATCCTGGCCAAGAACACCGCCGTGACGTACGGGAGCGTGAAAATCAATATTGTGGACACCCCCGGGCATGCCGACTTCGGGGGCGAGGTCGAGCGGGTTCTGAATATGGTAGACGGGGTATTGCTGCTGGTGGACGCGGTGGAGGGGCCGATGCCCCAGACCCGGTTCGTGCTGCGTAAGGCCCTGGCGCTGCAGCACCGGGTTGTCGTTGTCGTCAATAAGATCGACCGCGCCAACGCCAGAACCGACTACGCAACCAACGCGACGTTCGATCTGTTCATCGATCTTGGGGCAACCGAAGAGCAGGCCGACTTCCCGATCGTGTATACGGACGCCCTCCGCGGACAAGCCGGCTATACGCCGACTACGCTGGCGCCTGACCTGCAGCCGTTGTTCGACACCATCCTGAAGTCTCTGCCGCCTCCTTCGGTAGAACCGGACGGACCCACACAGATGCTGGTCAACCTCCTGGCCTATGATGATTACAAGGGCAGGATCGCCATTGGTCGCCTGTATGCCGGTCGTCTGCGTCGAGCCCAGGAGGTCATCCGGATCGCGAAGGATGGAACGTTCCATCCCGACAAGGTGGCCCAGGTCTTCGTGCATCAGGGGTTGGACCGCATCGAGGTCGAGGAGGCCTCGGCGGGCGAGATCGTGGCGGTGGTCGGCCTTGAGGAGGTGGGAATCGGGGAAACGATCGCCGATAAGGATAATCCGCTGGCGCTTCCGCCGATCCGAGTCGACGAGCCGACGGTCCAGATGACCTTCAGCGTCAACACCAGCCCCTTTGCGGGGCGGGAAGGCCGATGGAGCTCAAGCCGCAGCCTCCGCGAGCGCCTGTTTAAGGAGCTGGAGCACAATGTCAGCCTCCGAGTCCACGACACCGACAGCCCCGACAGCTTTCTGGTCGCCGGACGAGGCGAGCTGCACCTGGTCGTGCTGATTGAAACGATGCGGCGCGAGGGGTTTGAGCTGCAGGTTTCGAGGCCCGAGGTCATCTTTCAGACCGATCCGGAGACCGGCGAGCGGCTGGAGCCGTTCGAACGGGTCAGTATCGAGGTCCCGGAGGAGCAGGGCGGGTTGGTCATGGAGATGCTGGGCGGGCGGCGAGGGCGGCTGATGGATATGCGAACGGGCGATCAGGGGCTCGTACACTACGAGTTCACGGTCCCCACGCGAGGGCTGCTGGGATTTCGGCAGGCGTTCCTGACCGCGACGCGCGGGACCGGGCAGCTCCACAGCTTGTTTCACGCCTATGAACCGATGGTCGGCGAGATCCGCGGACGCGACCGCGGGTCGCTGGTCGCCTGGGAGGCGGGCGTAGCCACCGCCTACGGTCTGGCGAATGCGGAAGGGAGCGGTATCCTGTTCATCGGATCGGGGACCGAGGTGTATGAGGGAATGGTCGTCGGCGAGGCAGCCAAGGAGCGGGACCTGGAGGTCAATGTCGCGAAGCGAAAGCACCTGACGAATATGCGATCATCGACCTCCGATGTCGCGGTGCGCCTGACGCCGCCGAGACAGATGAGTCTCGACAATTGCGTCGAATATCTGGCTGAAGACGAACTGCTGGAGATCACGCCGAAGAGCCTGCGGCTGCGCAAGAAGGCGCTGGACCGACATGAGCGGAAGCGGGGACGGATCGCGAGGCAGTAACGCGACGACCCCGTACGACGCTATGCGTCCGCGTCAGGCGGCAGTTCCTCAGTTGGAGGCGCCTCTTCCCCCGGCACCTCTTCCGCCGCTCCTAACGTGCCATCTTTACGCTCAAGTCTTTTACGGAGCTTCTCGTCCTGCTTGGCCTTGCGTGCGACTTCCTTTCGCCGCTTCTCCCCTCGGTACGGCTGGAACTTTCCCGCCATCCACTATCTCCTTTCTATGATTGCGTCTTTCTCTGTCGCGGCCACTACGCAGCCGCGAGAACTACACAACAGCCTACGCCCTCGGGATAACACTGTCAAGGGGCTTGCGCGGCGGCGCGCCTTGACAGGCCCGTGCGCCTATGACATTTTCTAGTGTAGTGTACCCAACGCTTCTTTACATTCATTCTGGAGCCGTCATTCCCGCAAAAGCGGGAATCCAGCGCAGAAAGACTGGATTCCGGGTCAAGCCCGGAATGACGATCACTGCCAAGGGACTTATGGGACACTACACTAGTGTCCTGAATCAGAAGTTCGATGAGGAAGTCGACGTCCTAAGTGTCGTCGTTCCCGCGAAAGCGGGAATCCAGACCCACGCTATTTCCTGGATTCCGGCTCGCGCCCGCTCTGCGGGCTTGGCCGGAATGACGGCCGGACATATGTCACGGATTTCAGACTCAGGACACTAACTATGATGCAGGCGATTGATCGGCTTCAAGAAAAGGTGAAGGATCTGCCG
>CABIKM010000034.1 GCA_902196205.1 Candidatus Methylomirabilis lanthanidiphila
CTTTTCAAAAAAGGGGGGAACGGGGGGATTTCAGGGCGACAACTGGGGACTACTTTCTGGGCATTGACGGCTTCAGAAATGACGTCCAGAGGCGCTGAATAGACGATACCATAGAGCCGACCGTAGAGATGAGCGCGATGGAAAAGAAGCAACGGCAGTTTTCTTACATGTACTTTGTGGCGGCCTTTTTTCTTGTACTGGCCGTTCACGATTTCCTGATAGCCCGCCATACCGAGACCCTGTCGTACAGCGAATTCAAGGTGCTCGTAAAAGCCGGGAAGGTGGAAGACCTGACCCTCGGTACGCGTGTTATCTACGGACGGTTGAAACGGGAGGGGCTGGAAGGGCTTCTTTCCAAAGAGAAGGTGGAGGAGATTCAACGGCTGCCCAGCGGGGAGCATCGATTCGCGACCATCCGGGTTGATGATCCGACCCTCATCCAGGAGTTAGAGACGCTGAAGGTGCGCTTCGCCGGCGAGGTGGAGAGTACGTGGTTTACCACACTGCTTTCCTGGGTACTTCCCGCGCTGGTCTTCGTTGGTGTGTGGATGTTTCTGATGAAGCGGGTCGGAGGACCGGCCAGCGGTCTGATGGCGATCGGCAAGAGCAAGGCCAAGGTGTACATGGCGAAAGAGACCGGCGTGACCTTTGCGGATGTGGCGGGGATCGACGAAGCGCGGGTCGAGCTGATGGAGATTGTCGAATTCCTGAAGACGCCGGAGCGGTACCGCCGCCTTGGGGGGAAGATCCCCAAAGGGGTCCTGATCGTCGGGGCGCCGGGGACCGGGAAGACGCTGTTGGCGAAAGCTGTTGCCGGGGAGGCAGGGGTCCCATTCTTTAGTCTGAGCGGGTCGGAATTCGTCGAGATGTTCGTGGGGGTCGGGGCGGCCCGTGTGCGGGACCTCTTCGCCCAGGCTCAGGAAAAAGCCCCCTGCATCATCTTCATCGATGAGCTGGATGCCCTTGGAAAGGCTCGTGGGTTTAACCCGATGGGCGGGCATGATGAACGCGAGCAGACCCTCAATCAACTATTGGTGGAGATGGACGGCTTCGACACGAACAAGGGTGTCATCATTATGGCCGCGACGAACCGCCCGGAGATTCTCGATCCGGCCTTGCTCCGCCCCGGGCGTTTCGATCGACAGGTGGCCCTCGACCGCCCCGATATCAAAGGGCGGGAGAAGATCCTCCAGGTGCATGTCAAGCCGGTCAAGCTCTCGCCGGCGGTGGACCTCTCGGCCATCGCCGCGAAAACCCCGGGATTCGTTGGAGCCGATCTGGCCAACCTGGTGAACGAGGCGGCGCTGCTGGCCGCGCGGAAGGGCAGGGATGCGGTGGAGATGGCGGATTTCGATGAGGCCATCGATCGGATCGTAGGCGGCCTCGAAAAGAAGACCCGAGTGATGAATCCCATCGAGAAGGAAACTGTTGCGTACCACGAGGCCGGCCATGCCCTGGTGGCGGAGTCCCGCCCTCGCGCCGACCGCGTGTCAAAGATCTCCATTATCCCTCGCGGCGTGGCGGCGCTCGGCTATACGCAGCAGTCGCCTACAGAAGATCGGTACCTGCTCAAGCGGGCCGAGATGCTCGATCGACTCGATGTCTTGCTGGGGGGCCGGGTGGCCGAAGAGATCGTCTTTGAGGATGTCTCTACCGGGGCGCAGGATGATCTGCAGCGGGCGACCGATATGGCCCGTCTCATGGTGACCCAGTACGGGATGAGCGAGCATCTGGGATTGGCGACGTTCGAGGAGCCGCGCAGCTCTCCCTTCCTCAATATCGGGAAACCTCAGCGGGTACGGGAGTATAGCGAGCAGACCGCTCAGACGATTGATGAAGAGATCAGAAAGCTCCTCGCTGATGCGCACGCTCGAGTCGAACAGACACTTGCTACCAGGCGCAGCGAGTTGGACGCGCTGGCCAAGCTGCTGCTGGAAAAAGAGGTTGTCGATCGAGAGGCCCTGACGCAACTGCTTCAGCCACGAACAACCTAGGGTCAGGAATGCAGAGAGGGTTCAAGCATGGAGGCCGATAGGCGGAAGGGGAGGGGTGACATGACGGCTGTCCGGCGTGCGGCGGGCATCGGCATTATGGCGATCGCGTTGCTGCTGCTCGTGTGCTCGGCCGCGCTCGCGCACGGGGCAGGTGTGCGCGGCACGCAGACGCTCTACGTCGTGAACGAGGGTTCGGACACGATTTCGGTGATCGATATCGGGTCGATGAAGGTGACCGGTACTGTAACTGTGGGCGCCGGCCCGCAGCACATTGCCATCAGCCCGGATCGGCGCCACGCCTTTGTGACGTGCGGTCGTTCGGCTGATGTCTGGATTCTGGCCTTACCGGCGCACACCATTGTCGCGACGGTCCCCAATGCGACCGGTCCCGAGGGCCAGACCGTATTTGGAGCCGGCGCGACCTATGCCTACGTCACCAACAGCGCGTATAGCCGCGTGACGGTGATTGAGACCGCGACCGGCAAGAAGGTGGCGACGATCCCGGTGGGAGAAGCGCCGACCCATATCAGTATCTCCCCGGATGGCGGCCACGCGTATGTGCCCAGCGAGCGGTCGCATACCGTCGCGGCGCTGAACCTGTCGCTGAATGTGGTGGCGGCGGAGCTGCCGATGGCGGTAAGACCCCATGCCGTCGAGATCTCCCCCGATGGTAAGCACCTGTTGGTCTCCAGCCCTGAGTCAAACAGTATCACCGTCATCGATGCGGCCACCCAGCAGTCGTTGCGCAGAATCCCTGTCGGCGAGGACCCCCATCACATCGTATTCGGTCCGGGTGGAGCCTTTGCGTATGTGCTCAACAGGGGCTCGGACAGTCTGAGCGTAATCCAGATGGCGAGTCGTCAGGTGGTGGCGACCATCCCCGTGGGTAAGGAGCCAGGCGACGCCGACATCACCCCATCCGGCCACTACATCTATGCGACCAATACGGGGGGGAGCGATGTGTCGGTCATCTCAACGCAGACCAGCGCCGTAATAGGGACAATTCCTGTGGGGACTCAACCCCACAACATCGTCATTTCCGGTGACGGACGGTACGCCTTTGTGGCGAATACCGGATCGGATGATATCTCCGTAATTAACCTGCTGTCCCAGACAACGGTTGGGCGGGTGCCGGTCGGCAAGCGTCCCCGTGGGATGGCCTTATGGTAGGGAGCAGTCGATGACGCAGCTTTCAGAGATTATGAATCCGAAGCTGATCACTGTGGAAACCCGCGCCTCTCTACGCCAGGCCCAGCGAATGCTGGATCAGCATCATATCCGCCATCTGTTTGTCATGGACGGCAAGCGTCTGGTCGGAATCGTTACCGATCGTGATCTTCGAAAGGCCGCCCCCTCCTCCAAGTCGCCGCTCACGACGCGCGAACGCGAGGAGTTCATGGACGAATTGAAGGTGATGGAGGTGATGTCGCGCAAGCTGATCACGGCCGCCCCGACAACGACGGTGCGGGAAGCGGCGAAGGTCATGGTTCACGAAAAGATCGGCTGCCTCCCGGTGGTTCACGGTAATACACTGGTGGGGATTGTGACCGAGACCGATCTGCTCGAAATCCTAGTCCGGGGAGAGGAGACATCATGACCGACGAGCAATTTCCTTTTCCGGGTATCCCGGCGACCGCAGACGGGTCGGCGGCCGTGGTTTGGGTCGACACGCATATTACGCAAGGCGCTTGCGCCTATCCGATTACCCCCTCCACCAACATGGGGACCGGATACCAGGCGGAGGTCGCGAACGGCACACGCAACCTTTGGGGCGAGCCGCTCTTCTTCATCGAGCCCGAGTCGGAGCACAGCTCTGCCTCCGCGTGCGAGGGGTTTGCGCTGGCCGGTGGGCGGGTCTCGAACTTTACCTCCGGTCAGGGGCTGGTCCTGATGAAGGAGGTCCTCTACACCATCGCCGGCAAACGGCTCCCGGCGGTCTTCCACATCGGCGCCCGCGCGCTGACGTCTCAGGCCCTGAATGTCCACTGTGGTCATGACGACGTGATGGCCGTGGCAGACGTCGGCTGGGGGATGCTCTTTGCCAAAAACGCCCAGGATGCGGCCGATCTGGCGCTCATTGCGCGCCGCGCCGCCGAGGAGGGGGAGACCCCCTTCATGACCGTTCAGGACGGTTTTCTGACCACCCACACGATTGAGAACATCCTGCTTCCGGAACTGGAGTTGATGAAGGAGTTTATCGGCGACCCGCATGGCGGGACGCGTCTGCGCAACCTCATGAATCCGTTGCAGCCGATCATGAGCGGTGTCGTACAGAATCAGGACAGTTACATGAAGGGCAAGATCGCCCAGCGGTTCTTCTACGATCGTCTGCCGACGATTGTTGAGGGGGTCATGGAGCGGTTCTACTCCCTGACAGGCCGTCGGTACGGTCTGGTGGAGGCATACAAGCTGGAGGATGCCGACTATGCCATTGTGGGAATGGGAGGGTTGGTCGAGACCGCCATGGCGACTGTCGATTATCTGAGGACTCACCGCGGGATTCGAGCGGGCGCCCTCCACGTGACCAGCTTCCGCCCATTTCCCGGCCCGCAGATCGTTGAGGCGACGAAGCACCTGAAGGCGATGGCGGTGATCGAGCGGATGGATAACCCGCTGGCCCAATCGAATCCGCTTACCGCCGAGATCAAGGCGGCCTTTGCCGATGCGGCGACGGGCGCTCCAGAGTTCCCGCCGATAGGGCGGCTCCCGATCATCTATTCCGGTTCGGCCGGCCTCGGCAGCCGGGATATCCGGCCAGGCGATCTGGTGGCCGCGATCGACAATATGCGGCGCGACGATGGCGGGTCTCGCTACTTCGTTGTGGGGATCAAGCACGACCTCGCGCTTGTGCCCGCCGATGATCCGGATGTCCGGCCGTCCGGGACCTTTTCGATGCGCGGTCATTCGGTCGGCGGCTTCGGATCGGTGACCACCAACAAGGTGATCGCCACGATCGTCGGCGATCTCTTCGGTTTGAAGGTCCAGGCCTACCCGAAGTACGGCTCTGAGAAGAAGGGGTTGCCGACAACCTACTATCTGACCGTGGCCAACGAGCGGATTCGCACCCACTGCGAGCTGACGCAGGTCGATTTTGTGCCCCTCAACGATATCAACGCCTTCAATCTTGGCAACCCGCTGGCCGGCCTCGCGACGGGCGGCATGGTCTTTATTCAGACCGACAAAAAGACGCCGGAGGAGGTCTGGACAGGGATTCCTGACTATGCCAAGCGGATCATCCGCGAGCGGCGTATCCGGGTCCTCGCCCTGGATACCGTGAAGATTGCGCGCGAGGTCGCCAGCTCTGCAGACCTGGAGCAGCGGATGCAAGGAATTGTCCTGTTGGGCATTTTCCTGCGCTGCACGCCGTTTCTCCGCGAGCAACAGTTGTCCGAGGAGCAGGTCTTCCCGGCGGTGGAGCGGTCGCTGCGAAAGTATTTCGGCAAGCGGGGTGAGCAGGTAGTTCGGGACAATATGGCGGCAGTGAGGCGCGGCTACACAGAGGTCTTCGAGGTCCCGGCGGAGACGATGGCATACGTAGAAACGGGCGGCTGAGTCTGTGTAGGTCGGGTTAGCGTAGCGTAACCCGACATCCTCCGGTGAGCCGTCGGGTTACGGCCTTGACGGCCTAACCCGAACCTACGATACCAAAGAAGGAGTGCCGATGGCGGAGGAGCTCGTCAGAGACTGGATGCACCGGGGCGTGATTACGTGCGGGCCCGAGACGTCTATCCAGGCGGTGGCCGATGCAATGAAGGCGCACGACATCAGTGCCCTGGTAGTGGTGGACGAGGCGGGCGACGCGATCGGCGTCATCTCCCGCACCGATCTCGTCAACGCGCGGTTCATCGAGCCGTATCTGAAGCACTGGCGCGGCCTGACCGCCAAGCACCTGATGAGCGCGCCGGTCGTCAGCGTCTCGGATACGACGCCGCTTGCCGAGGCGGCGGCGCGCCTCCGCGACCGGAAGATCCACCGGTTGGTGGTGATCGAAAGGCATGGGCCACACGAGAAGCCGATCGGCATCCTCTCGATCACCGATCTGGCCGGGAAGGCGTAACAAAAGAGCAGAAAGGTTCAGCTATGACAGAGTACGAGCCACGATATAACCCTTTGGACGAAGAGCACGTCGAACAGGTCGCCGGGACCAAGCCTCGCGGGCTTGAGAAGGAGATCCACGAAAGCGCCCTGCCGCCGACCGGAGTGCTGGAGCTTGATCTTGAGCAGTATGTGGGCGACTTCAACGAGCGGATCATCGGGGCGTATGCGGCCGGGACCGGAGAGCAGAGCCTGCCCGCCGATGTCGGAGTGGCCCGCAGTCTGATCCCGCCTGGGACCGGCGCCCTGCGCGACTTCAGCTATATTGCGCCGGAGATCCCGCGGTTCGACCGGGATAAATGCGTCGGCTGCATGTCCTGTGTCACCGAGTGCCCCGATACCGCCATCCTGGGGAAGGCGATCCCCAAGTCGCACCTGGAGGCCGAGTTGAGCGCTATCAGCGATTCTCAGGAGCGGGATGGGATTCGAGCCCAGTGGGCGGTGACGCGGAAATACTACGAGGTCTTCGAAAAGAAGGGCGAAGAAGGCGCCCTATTCGGTATCTTCGTCGATCCGACCAAGTGCAAGGGGTGCGCCGAGTGTGTCGAGGTTTGCGACGCCCTCGGCTACCATGCCCTCGCGATGATCAAAAAGGACGAGCAGACGATCCCCAGGTATCGGAGTTATTTCAACTTCTTCCGACAGGTCGGTCCGACCCCGCGCGCCTATATCAATGAGCGCGCCCTGGCCGACATGATGCTGTCCGACGAGGCGCTGTTGTATGTCGGCGGCGCCGGATCGTGCATGGGGTGCGGTGAGGCGACGGCGATCCGAATGATGCTGGCTGCCACCGGATTCGTGTATGGCGCCGAGCATGTGGGGATCGTGGCGGCGACCGGGTGCAACACGGTTTACGGCTCGACCTATCCCTACAACCCGTTCCTGGTACCGTGGACCAACTCCCTGTTCGAGAATGCGCCGGCGGTCGCGATGGGGGTTCGCGCGAAGTGGGACCAACGGGGATGGCAGCAGAAGAAGGTCTGGGTCATCGGGGGCGACGGTGCCATGTACGACATCGGCTTCCAGGCGTTGTCGCGGATGCTGGCGTCGGGGATGGACATCAATGTGCTGATCCTGGATACGCAGGTCTACTCCAATACGGGAGGACAGGCCTCCACGGCGACCTACACCGGACAGGATGCCAAGATGGCCATTGTCGGGAAGGCAACACCCGGCAAACGGGAGCGGCGCAAAGAGCTGGCGCTCATCGCCATGATGCACCCTGATACCTTCGTCGCGCAGACCACCGCCGCCCACATTAATCACTTCTACCGGGCTATCATGGCGGCCAACGAATACCCGGGCCCGGCCGTGGTGACAGTCTACACGACCTGTCAGCCGGAGCACGGCGTGGCGGACGACCGGTCGTCGTACCAGGCGAAGCTGGCGGTCGATTCGCGGGCCTTCCCGCTCTTTGTGTACGACCCGCGCAAGGGCGAACGGATCAAAGAGCGACTCAGCCTGGCGGGCAACCCGGCCGTCGGCGACGACTGGTACCGACTGCCGCATACGGGAGAGGTGGTCGATTTTGTTGCGTTTGCCAGGACGGAGGGTCGGTTCGCAAAGCAGTTCGACGCCGAGGGCCGCACGTCCGACACCCTGCGCGACGCCCAAGCCGATCGGCTTCAGTACTGGCGACGCCTGCAAGAGTTAGCCGGCGTACGATAAAAGAAGCGCGGGCGCGATGGCCCCCTGCTATGCCCGGAGACGCATCGGTCAGACGGTTGCGTAGTCACGCGTCGGCGTCTCCTAACAGGTCGATTTCATGGCACGCAGCACATCGATATGTTATGCTTAATCAGCTATTGTCACCCTGTTGTATGGGGGTGGCGTGGGTGAAAGGCATAACTCGAACGATGTAATGTCGAATATGTAAGGCTCGGATCACGGTTCGGGCTGGAAAGGGGTCAGGCGGTAGTTTGCCGAAGGAGGAGTATGTATCCAGTTATCAGCGGATTTGACCATCTGGTCTTTGCCGAGGCACCCAAGCTGATCTATTGGGAGCTGACGCGGGCCTGCGACCTGGTCTGCACGCATTGTCGCGCCGAGGCGATTGCGATGCGCGACCCGTTTGAGCTCAGTACGGAGGAGGCCAAGGTGCTGCTCGGGCAACTCCGGACGTTCGGCGATCCGCCCCCCCAGCTTGTCATGACCGGCGGCGACCCGTTGAAACGTCCTGATTTCTTTGAGCTGGTGCGGCATAGCCGAAGCATCGGGATGCCGACATCCGTTGCGCCGAGCGGCACCCCGCTCCTCACGCCGGACGCCATCGCGGCGCTGGCGGAAAACGGGGTGATGAGCATATCGCTGAGCATCGACGGCGCCACGGCCGGGAGCCACGATCGATTTCGCGGCGTTGCCGGGTGCTTTGAGACCACCATGCGCGCCATTCAGGCTGTCCGGGCGGCGGGGATCCCGCTGCAGATCAATACCCTTGTCACCCCCGAAACCATGGCGGAACTGCCCGGCGTATTCCGGCTGCTGAAGGACTTGGGGATCATGCGGTGGAGTCTCTTTTATCTGATCGCCACGGGGCGCGGTCGGGCCCTCCGTGAGATCAGGCCCAGCGAGGCCGAGGCGCTGCACAACTGGATCTACGACCTCGTCAAGACGGCGCCGTTCGCCATCAAGGCGACGGAGGCCCCGCATTTTCGCCGCGTGGCCTACATGCGCATGAAGCTGGAAGGCCTGGACGACACCGCGATCCGCCAGACGCCTATCGGACGGGGCTTTGGAATCCGAGACGGTAACGGCATTATGTTCATCTCGCACACCGGGGATGTCTATCCGTCCGGATTCCTGCCGGTAACGGCCGGGAACGTACGCCGAGAGAGCCCTGTATCGATCTACCGTCATTCGGAGATATTTACGCGCCTCCGCGACGCCGATCAATATGGCGGCAAGTGCGGCCTCTGCGAGTTTCGCTGGGTGTGCGGCGGCTCGCGGGCCCGCGCGTTTGCCGAGACCGACGATCCCAATGGAAGCGACCCGCTGTGCGCCTACAGGCCGGAGGCTGCGCTGGTAGGGGCGGCGGACGGAGATCGAGGATAAGCAGCCGGTTAAACATCCCATTTATCCCTCAATCTACCCAATTCGGCATACAGATGCTCTAGCCGATTCGCGATATTGGGCTTACATTGTTATAGGAGATGTGGCGCTATAGGCATCAGGCTGAAAGCCGATAAAAAGCTGACGGCGCATCCGTAGGGACGGAAGGTCACGTATTGCAGCCGACCCGAAGGCGGCGCAGCCGACAGGAGGGACGAATGCAGATTTCACGGATCCTTTTTCCGACCGACTTCTCCCATGATGCCGAGCACGCATTCCAGTATGCGCTCACCTTTGCCCGCGAGTTCGGCGCCGAACTGCACCTGCTTCACGTCATCTACTTCCCCCCCCAAACGCCTGAATACGACATCGGACAGGTCATTGACAGCCTGGTCAAGAACGCCGAGGGCAGCCTGAAAAAGCTGGCCGAGAGCGTCGACGACCCGAAACCGGTGTTTCGTCTGGACGTACAGGTCGGGGTGGAGCACGCCGAGATCACGAAGTTTGCCGAGCGGGAAAAGATCGATTTGATCGTGATGGGAACCCGCGGACGAACGGGACTGGCGCATGTTTTTCTGGGTAGTGTTGCCGAACGGGTGGTACGCCACGCTTCCTGCCCCGTCCTGACCGTCAAACTCCCGGCACGGAAAGGCGGAGAGGGGGTAAAAAAGGAGTCAGCGACATGACACTGCAGCACAAGGCGTTGGCCCAGTATCTCGAAGCCGCCCTTGGCGGCGTTGTCCAGGTGCAGGCCGTTCGGCCGATCACAGGCGACGAATCTCACGTCGTCGGGAAGGAGCCTGGCGTGTTGCATGGTCACGATCTGAAGGCGTTCGGCTACGGCCGTCCGATCCAGATCGACCTGCTCCTGAATGGAGTCCCTCGCTCCTACGTCCTGTCCACGATGCGGGGCGGCCGTGGCTTCGGCCACGATCACAAGGCCGACAGGGCGGGCGCGTTGATCTGGGCGCATGAGGCGTACGGGAAACTGGCGCGCCATGTGGAGAGCATTGACGTCGGCTTCTTCACGCGCGACGGACAGTTGCAGTCGGCCGGGCGCGCGGAGGAGTATTTCCTTCTTGTAGACAAGGTCGAAGGGGCCACGTATCGGCTTGATCTGGAGCGGATTCTGGCGGAAGGGAACGCGTCGAAACTGGACTTCGACCGCGCCAGGGCGCTGTCGGACTATCTGGCCAAGATCCACGCCGAAAAAGAGCAGGACGAACAACTCTACTTCCGTCGGATCCGAGATCTGATCGGTCATGGCGAGGGCATCATGGGGATTCTGGACGGGTATCCGACGGATTACCCTCTTCTCCCTTCGAAGCAACAATACGTTGTCGAGTGCGGATGTGTGGCGTGGCGACAGTGCCTGAAAGAAAAGAGTGCGCGCCTGAGCATCGTCCATGGGGATTTTCACCCCTGGAACATCCTTTTTCGAGAGGGGACCGATTTCACGCTGCTCGACAGAAGTCGCGGGGAGTGGGGGGAGCCGGCCGATGATATCGCGGCTCTCAGCATCAATTTTCTCTTCTTCTCACTTCTGCGGTCGGGTCGGCTGGAGGGTCCGTTCCAGGCGCTGTTTGACTGCTTCTACGGCGGCTACCTCGAGCGGACCCGCGATCTCGATCTGAACTCCGTGATTCCGCCCTTCTATGTTTTCCGGGCGCTGGTCATCGCCAGCCCGCGTTGGTACCCTGACCTTCCGGAAGAGGTGCGCATCAAGCTGTTGAGGTTTGTGCAGGCGATGCTCCGGATCGAGCAGTTCGATCACAAGGATCTTAATCGATATCTATTGTGAGGATGACTGCGGTGGCGTGGGTGGCGTGGTTGACAGGACTGCCAGGAAGCGGCAAGAGCAGCGTGGCGCGCGAGACAGCTCGGCGCCTGGAGGCGCGCGGAATGCGGGTGCGGGTGTTGGAGCTCGATGAGATCCGACGGGTCGTCACCCCCTCGGCGAGCTACACGGTCCAGGAACGCGAGACGGTGTATCGCGCCCTGGCCTACATGGCGTGGCTGCTCTATAACGAAGGGGCGAGCGTGATCATCGATGCCACCGCCCACAGGCGGCGTTTCCGTGATGCGGCGCGCGCGCTGATCCCCGCCTTTGCCGAGATCTATCTATGCGCGTCGCTGGCCACCTGTCGGGCGCGGGCGGGAGATCGGCACGGCGGCTACGCCCCAGCCGATGTGTACGGGCAAGCGGGTCGAGAGGGATCGACGGTTCCCGGCGTCGACGAGATGTACGAGCCGCCGCTTCACCCCGAACTGGTGATTAATGCTGAGACACTTGACGTGAAGGACGCCGCGGAAGAGGCGGTGCAATTTCTTGAAGGCTTTCAGGCTGATCGGGCCAGAGTCTTGTTGAATGCAGATGATAAGGGCGGGTGTTGACTGCGGAGGGAGGACGATGAGCGCGCTAACGAATCCACGGGTGTTGGATCGCATACGTGAACAGGGTGAGCGAAGCGAGGCGTGCCCCTACTTGGAACGAGCCATTGTGACGTCCCGGTACCCCATCGAGGGCTACTGTGTGGGGCACCCTCACGGGAGACTTCGGGTTGTGACGATTGCCGAGTATCGTGAGTTGTGCACGACGGCCGACCACGTCCAGTGTGAACTGTATCGCGAACTGCGTGAACAGGCTCTCGCCGAGGAAGGTCCGGAACGTGAGGCTGCCTGACACGAGAGCAAAAATGCACCCTCACCCCAACCCTCTCCCTCAGAGAGGGCGAGGGGGGAAAGAGTAGGAAGGAGGGGGGACCATGGCGCTTGTGAAGTGGACACCATTCGGCGATTTAGGCACATTCAGGCGAGAGATGGACCGGGTATTCGAGCGGTTTTTTGGCGAGCTGCCTCGTCTGGACCTGTCCGGAGGGGGGTGGACCCCGCACCTGGACATCACCGAAACCAAGGACCGCGTGATTGTGAAGGCTGAGCTGCCAGGGTTGGAGGCCAAAGACCTGGATATCACCATCTCCGGCAACACGCTGAGCCTGAAGGGCGAGAAGCGGCAGCTTAAAGAGGAACATGACGAACACCACCACCTGCTTGAGCGCTCCTACGGCGCCTTTGCTCGAACGGTTGAGCTTCCCGCGCCGGTGGCGGCCGACAAAATCAAAGCGGCCTTCAAAAACGGGGTGCTGACGATTACACTGCCGAAGACGGAGGAGGCCAAGCGAAAGGCAATCCCGATTCAGGTCGAGTGAATAGTGTGAAGTGCAAGGTGCGACGTTCAATGTGCCGCGCGCTTCGGGCAGGGCGCGTTGCGTCGCGCAATAAGGGGGGGAACGACCATGAAGACAGCCATGGTTGCGCGTAAGCATTACAGTATTGCATCATCTAAGAAGAGCGTGGATACGGAAACCGATTCGTACCTGGCCAAGGGCGCACCCGGTAAGATGGTGTGCCACGGGTGCCACGCCATTTCAACAGGGAGGCGATGGTACCAGGATGAGGCGGTGTACGCTACGCTTCTCAAAGCCGGAACAGTGAAAGAGATATTCTGTCCCGCATGTGAAAAGATTCGCGACGGTTACCCGAGCGGGCAGGTGACGCTCAAGGGAGAGTTCCTGGCCGAGCATCAGGATGAGATTCTGCGCATTATCGCCAACGAAGAGAAGCGGGCCAGAGAGCGCAATCCGCTTCATCGGATCATGGGTCTCCGCGAGGAGAACGGGCAGCTTGAGGTGACGACAACCGATGAGAAGCTGGCGCAGCGGCTCGGGCGCGAGCTACATAAGGCGTGCGGGGGGACCGTTGCGTACGGCTGGTCGCATGACAACAAAATCCTCCGAGTGCAGTGGGAGCGATGAGGGAGCAGACCGATGCCGCAGGCGCGCGTGCAACGGTTGCAGCAGCCGCCCATCGGCGAGCAGCCGATCGAGATCGTCGAGCGGAAAGGGCTGGGCCATCCCGATTCGATCTGCGACGCCGTGATGGAGGAGATCGCGCGGGCCATCAACGCCGAATATCAACAACGCTTCGGCCAGGTCCTTCACAACAATATCGACAAGGGGCTGCTGGTCGCAGGGCGGGTTCGGCGGCGGCTCGGCAAGGGGCGCGTACTGCAGCCGATGGAGCTCGTGATCGGCGACCGTGCAACCTACCGCGTCGGGCGGGTGCGCGTCCCGATCAAGGAGATCGCGGTGGAGGCGGCCAAGGGTTGGTTTCGCAAGTCGCTGCGACATGTGGACCCGAATCGGCACGTGCGGTATCGGGTTGTGCTGGCGGAGGGCTCGGACGAATTGGCCGACATCTTCAGGCGCGAGGGGGTCAGAGAGGCCAACGACACCTCGGCGGCCGTCGGCTATGCCCCCCTGAGCGAGACCGAACAGATGGTCCTGTGGGTCGAGCGATACCTGAACTCGCCCGGCTTCAAGGCGGCGTTCCCGGAAACGGGGGAGGATGTGAAGGTCATGGGGATCCGCGCGGACCGGGCGCTCACCATGATGGTCGCCATGCCGCTGCTGTGCAAGGCGATTACATCCGAAGCAGCCTATTTTCGCAAGAAGGCTGAGGTTATGGAGGCCCTGCGACAGGCGCTGCCGCCCTCGCCAGGGCTGGATACCATCGAGCTGGTCCTGAACGCGCTGGATCGTGAGGGGCGCGGGTTGGGCGGCATGTATCTGTCGCTGCTCGGGACGTCGGCGGAGGACGCCGATTCCGGGCAGGTGGGAAGGGGCAATCGCGTCAATGGGGTAATCCCCCTGAACCGGCCGGTAGGCGGAGAGGCGGCGGCCGGGAAAAACCCGGTGAGCCATATCGGCAAGATTTACACGGTGTTGTCGCATCGGATGGCCGATCAGATCTTCCGGCGGGTCGAAGGGGTGCGGGAGGTCTATGTCTGGCTTGTGGGTCAGATTGGCCGACCGGTCGATCAGCCATGGGCGGCGGTCCAACTCATCCAGGCGGCCGATGCGGAGGATGAGCAGATCACGCAGGGGTGCAGGTTAGTGATCGATCAGGAACTGAACCGTCTGACGGATTTTTGTGTTGAGTTAACCGAGGGAAAGTATCCTGTCTGCTGAGACCAAGGAAAGGAGCCGACGATGCGAGTTAAGGATCGAATGAGGCGCTCGCTGGTCAGTGTCGCACAGTCCGACACGCTGGATCATGCGCTGACAACGTTAAAGCGATTTAACATTCGCCACCTCCCGGTCGTCAAGGGGGACCATGTGGTGGGGATTGTGTCGGATCGGGACGTCAAGAAGGCTGCGCCCTCTCCGTTTGACTATCCGACCGCGGAGGAGTTTCGAGCCTTTACATCCGCAGTGTCCGTCAAGGAGATCATGACGAAGGAGGTGGTCACGGTGGCTCCGCTCACCCCCATCGAGGAGGCGGCCAGCCTGATGAGCCAGAAGCGGATCGGCGCGCTGCCGGTCGTCCAGGAGGGGCGGCTGATCGGGATGATCACTGAGACCGATGTCCTGGGCGTCATGACCGAGATGATGGGCGCGACGCAGACGGCATCTCGCATTGAGATTGAGATTCCGGCGAGTCCTGGAACGCTCACCGAGGTCATCGGGATCGTCGAGGGGCAGCAGATAGAGATTGCCAGTCTCGTGACCTTACCGGCTCGTGAAGGGGCCAGGCGTCTCCTTATCATGAGGCTACGAACGATCAATCCGGACCCCGTCGTCAGGGCGTTGGAGGCGCGCGGTTATCCGCAGGTAGTCGGCGAATTTGTCAGCTAGTGTACTGATCCCCCTCACCCTCGCCCTCTCCTTCAATGGGGGCGAGGGAAACATAGAAGGGCCTCCGCTATATCCCGAGAGGCGAGGGATACGAAAAAGATCTCCTCTCTCCAAAGGGGCGAGGGGCACCAAAAAAAAGATCTCCTCTCCCCCACACCTGGGGGAGAGGATGGAGGTGAGGGGGAAATAGGCAACGGGTGTCCGACTCGGGACACGAGTGCGGCCATGCAAAAGATCCTGATGAGTGTGGACGGATCGTTCGCCGCGGAGGCGGGGGCACGCTACGCCCTTGCGCTGGCCAAGGCCTGTGACGCGGAGCTTGATCTGCTCTTTGTCGCGGCGGATCAATCGGCCGGCCCGATGAGACGCGCCGAGGAGTCGCTGCTGCGCCTGCTTCGGCAGGCGCATGCGCTTGGTCTGAAGGCGCGGAGCATAACCGAGATCGGCGATCCGGTCCGGGTCATGCGGGACTGTGTCTCGCGCGAGGCGATCACGCTGGCTATGGCGTCCGTGACCGGACCGGAAACGGCGCGCCGTCTCCTGCGCGAGATCCCTTGCGCCATGCTGCTGGTCCGGGTGGTCCATCCGGGTAGGATGGCATCGCCGCACGAGATTCTGGTCCCGGTCTATGGCGGCGAGTTCGAGGGCGGCAGCCTCGAGTCGGCGGCCGATCTCCTGGCCAGTCTTGGAGCGTACTGGCACGCTCGGGTCGTCCTCTTACAGTTGAGGCAGCCGCTGACGCGGCTGTTCGAGCGTCGACGCTTCGGAGAGGAGACGCCGGAACAGGCGGAACGTAAGCTGATCCCGATTGTGACTGCGCTCTCCCGCCGGGGCATGGCGACGGGGACGCGGGTCTCGCGGGGCCGTCGCCACGGTCCCGGCATCACGGCTGAGGCGGCCGCTAGACGCCATGATCTCATCTTTGTGGGGACGAAGGGGCCGAAACGCTTCCTGCAGTGGTTACGCACTGAGACCGTCGACCATCTGGTGCGGAAGAGTCCATGCGACCTGATGCTTTTCCGACCGGCGGCCGCCTGAGATCGTCGATCCTGCTGGCGGGAGATGAGAGACCATGCAGATTCACCGTCTGTCGGTTGAAGAGGCGCTGAAGGCCCTCGGAACCGGAGACCAGGGGTTGAGCGAGGCCGAGGCGGCGAGCCGACTCCGCGAATTCGGCTCCAACGAACTCCATGCCGCGGAACGCATACCGGTCCTGGCCATGCTGGGGCGGCAGTGCACGCACTTTCTGGCGCTGCTGCTGTGGGCCGCGGCGGCGCTGGCGTTCGTCGCGGATTGGATGAAGCCCGGCGAGGGAATGGATCTGCTCGCCTGGGCGATCATCGGGGTGATCGGGGTGAACGCCCTCTTCTCATTCGTGCAGGAGTACAAGGCGGAGCGGGCGATTATCGCCTTGAGGCGCCTCTTGCCGATGCGCGTGAAAGTCGTTCGAACCGGCCAGATCAGTGAGGTCTCGGCATCCGATCTGGCGCCGGGCGATCTCACGATTCTGGCTGAGGGCGATCGAGTGCCTGCCGATGGGCGGGTGATTGCCGCGGTCCAGTTCCGGGTCGACAACGCGCCGCTGACGGGCGAGTCGATCCCCAAGAGCCGCATATCCGAGGCCGCGATCGAGGGGCCGCTCGTCGAGAGCGCTAACATCGTCTTTGCCGGTACCACGGTCCTCTCCGGGACGGCGAGGGTCGTCATCTTCGCGACGGGGATGAACACGGAGTTCGGGAAGATTGCCCATCTGACGTCTGGGATCGAGGCCGAGATGAGTCCGCTGCAGCAGGAAATCCGAAAGGTCACTCGACTGATCGCGGCCATCTCGATGGGCATCGGTGTCGCCTTCTTCGGACTCGGCATCCTGAGCGGTCGAAGTTTCTGGGAGAATTTTGTCTTTGCGGTAGGACTCCTGGTGGCCAACGTCCCGGAAGGTCTCCTGCCGACGGTGACCCTCGCATTGGCTGTGGGCGGACAGCGGATGGCTAAACGGAAGGCGCTGATGAAGAACCTGGCCGCGGTGGAGACGCTGGGATGCGCCACGGTGATCTGCACGGATAAGACGGGGACCCTCACGGAGAATCGGATGGCGGTCACACGCATCTATATCCACGGCCGCGAGATTCGAGTGTCGGGCGGTTCGGTCACTACGGAGGCGGGAGAATCGGTGGCACCCGAGCTGCTGAGGCAGTGGGCGCCGCTGTTCGCCATCGCGGTCGGGTGCAATAATGCGAGTCGCCGTCACGACGAGGATGGCCCAGGAGCGGCGTTCGTCGGCGACCCGACGGAGATCGCCTTGCTCCAGTGCGCGGGCGCGGTGCTGCCGGACGGACCGGACGTATCGCCTCGCATTGGGGAATTCCCGTTTGATGCCGACCGGAAGCGGATGACCACCATTCACGCGGCGGCGTCCGCGGGCAGGGTGGCCTACGTGAAGGGCGCTCCAGAGGCGGTCCTGCCGATTTGCGGCTCTATCTTTGTTGATGGACGGGCGCTCCCTCTTAGGGAGGTCGATCGTGCGGCGATCGTGGACCGGCTGAATGCGTTTACCGGATCGGCCCTGCGGGTACTGGCGCTGGCGTACCGGGAGTTGCCTGAGGCCGCGAAGCTTTCGTCGATGGAGGAGACCGAGCGGGATCTGACCTTTGCGGGCCTGATGGCCATGTTCGATCCGCCCCGGCCCGAGGTTGCCGAGGCGGTGGCCCGCTGCAAGCGGGCCGGGATCAAGCCGATCATGATCACCGGGGACAACAGCCGCACCGCGCTGGCCATCGCGCGGACTGTCGGAATGGTCCGGAATGAGAAGGCGCCGGTGCTCGAGGGCGCACAGATCGAACGGATGCGGGACGAGGAACTGAAGGGCGCCCTCGCCGGTTCGGAGATCCTCTTCGCCAGGATGACCCCCATGCAGAAGATGCGGGTCGTGACGCTGCTGAAGGAGATGGGAGAGGTGGTGGCCGTGACAGGCGACGGCGTGAACGACGCTCCAGCCCTGAAGAAGGCCGACATCGGGATCGCTATGGGGATCGCCGGGACCGATGTCGCCAAGGAGGCTGCCGATATCGTCCTGCTCGACGACAACTTTGCCACCATCGTCAACGCCGTCGAGGAGGGGCGGGCGGTCTATGAGAATATCCGAAAGTTCGTGACCTATATTCTTGCGAGCAACATTCCGGAGATTGTTCCTTATCTAGCTTCGGTGGTGTTTCGGATTCCGCTCCTGCTCACAATCGTTCAGATCCTGGCCGTCGATTTGGGTACCGATATGCTGCCGGCGCTAGGGCTTGGGGCGGAGCCGCCGGATGCGACGACGATGGATCGCCCGCCGAGGTCCAGAGACGAGCGTCTCTTGAATACCCGGTTGTTGGCGAGATCGTATCTGTTTCTCGGACCGATCGAAGCAGCTGCCGCCATGACCGCCGGGCTCTGGTATCTCGGTTACAACGGATGGGAGTGGGGCATCGACCTGTCGGCTACGAGCCCGCTTTACAGGCAGGCGACGACGGTGACGTTCGCCGCGATCGTCGTTTGCCAGGTGGTGAACGTCTACGCCTGCCGGAGCCAGAGGGTATCGGTCCTTTCCATGGGTCTCTTCACCAACCGTCTCATCGTCTGGGGTATCGCGGTCGAGCTTATGATTCTCGGCGTAATCGTGTATAGCCGGATGGGGCATCGCATCTTCGGGACCGACGCTTTTCCGGGTGAGTTCTGGTGGTTGCTGATCGGGTGTGCGGCGCTGTTGCTGCTGGTGGAAGAGGCGAGGAAGGGAATTGTTCGTCGTTTGGATCCGGTGAAAGGACTTCGTTACCAGGAGGGGACTGTATGAGACCAAAGGCTGCGCCACCCGCTGGGCGGCGCTCAGGACAGACGCAAAAGCAGCGAACGCGATCGACAGAGGCTAAGGTTGTAAGGGATCTCAGCGAAGAGACCGAGCGGCCGCTTGACGCCGAGGATATCGCTTTGGCCTCGCTGGACGCGCAGGTGCGGGCCAAAGAGGCAAGGTCGGATCTGGGCGCGACAGGAGGACCGGACGGGGTGGTGGCTATCCATCTGTCCGGCGCTGTAATCGCGCGGCTTGAGGCGGAGGCGCGCAGGCGTGGTATCGCCGAGTCGGAGCTGATCAAGCGGGCGCTCGTGCAGTATCTGCGGATATGAAAGGTTATGCGAGATCGTACCCGCTTATAGCTCGTCATTGCGAGCGACCAACGGGAGCGCGGCAATCTCACCGTCGTTATCCTGAAAGACTGTGAGATTGCTTCGGCTTCGCCTCGCAATGACGCAGGCGGAGGACGTTCTAACCGATACACCATAAAGGAGGCTATCCCATGCTGGCCGGGTTCCCAAAGCAAGTTACACTTCAGACCGGAACGAGCGTCACGATTCGTCCGATGGTCAAAGAGGATACAAAGAGACTTCACGAATTTTTCTGCAGGCTGCCGCGCGAGGATCGTCTCTTTCTGCGGGACGATGTCTCGCTCGTGGAGGTGATCGATGCGTGGGCGGACGAGCTTGACTACGACAAGGTCCTGCCGCTCGTCGCGGAGGTGGACGACACCATCGTAGCTGACGCCACCTTGCATCGCCGAAAATTCGGTTGGACGAGCCACGTGGGCAAGGTCCGCCTGGTCGTCGATACCGACTATCGGGCACAGGGCGTCGGGACGCTGATGCTCGAGACGCTGATCGAGATCGCCAAGAAGGCCGGCCTCGGAATTCTTGTCGCCGAGATCATGGGGGGTCAGACGGAGGCGCTGAAAATCCTCAAGCGGTTAGGATTCACGAAGGAGGCGGTCTTCTACAACTATGTCAAAGACCAGATAGGAGAGGAACACGATCTCGTCGTGATGATGAAAAGTCTGCAGATCGAGCCGGCCATGGTCCCCTTTTAATGATGGGAAGTTGTCAGCGTCTGGGGGAAGAGGCTGAAGGCGGATAGACTGAAGGGTTTTGCGGTTTCCTTTTAGCCTTCAGTCTTCAGCCTAAACCCCTAAGTGAATGCTGATTGCTGAACGCTGTTTCCGGAGGTATGACCTATGAGGCTGGTCATTAGAGTCAAGCCGCCTAAGAGGCGGGCCCCTCATCGGCCGACGAAGACGGAGCCGCAGCGGGTTCGGTACGATCGGAAACGGGCGAAACAGTCCGTTCGGGAAGAGGTAAAGGCGGAGGGTAAGGCCGACTGAACGATACACCACAACACAACGCGAGTGAGACGATGATCAGCCCATTGACACCTGATGCATTGCGTAAGATCTGCCCGCCGGAGAGCCTCCCATTCGAGGCGACGGATGAGCTGAAGCCCCTGGATGAGGTCGTCGCCCAGGACCGCGCCGTTGAGGCTATCACCTTCGGTGTCGGGATCCGCTGCGAAGGGTTCAATCTCTTCGTCCTCGGGCCTGCCGGCGCCGGTAAGATGACGGCGATCAAACGCTTCCTGGCCAGCGAGGCGGCTAAACTCCCGACCCCTCCCGATTGGTGTTATGTCAACAACTTCGTCGACCCGCAACGCCCCCGCGCGCTCTGCCTGCCGCCCGGCCGCGCCCGCGTCCTCCAGGCCGACTGCGAGCGGCTGCTGGCGGAGTTGAAGACGGGCGTTCCCAGGGCCTTCGAGTCCGAGGCCTATGAGCAGAACCGCCAGACCATTCTGGAAGAGCTGCAGAAGCAGACGAGCGATGAGTTAGAGGCGTTGCGCAAGCGGGCGGACGCGCTGGGGTTTGGGCTGGCCAAGACGGCCAGCGGCTTTATGATCGTCCCGATGCTTCGCGGCAAACCGTTGAAGCCGGAGGGGTTTGAGGGCCTCGATGAAGAGATTAAGCAGCAGGTGGGCCTCAGAATGGAGGAGGTGCAGAAGGATCTGGCCGCGACGCGCCGTCGAATCCGCGACCTGGAGCGGGAAGCGAAGAACCGCCTTGACGGGATCGACCGGGAGGTCGCCACCTCTGCGGTGGATCACCTGATCGAGGAGGTCAAAGACAACTACGCCGATCACGCGGCGGTGCAGGCGCACCTCGAGGCGATACGCGAAGACGTCATCGCCAATGTCGATCTATTTCGCCGCGACCAAACCGGCGCGCAGGGCCAGCCGGACCCGACGGCGATGCTGCGGCAGGGGATGGACCCCTTCGACCGATACCGGGTGAATGTCCTGATCGAACAAGGGGAAAACGGCGGCGCGCCGGTCGTGGTCGAACCCCACCCGACCTGTCAGAGCCTGCTGGGGCGGGTCGAGCACCAGGTCCAGATGGGCGCCCTCTACACCAACTTTCTGATGGCCAAGGCGGGCGCCCTGCACCGGGCCAATGGGGGTTTCCTGGTCCTCGAAGCGATGGAACTGCTCAAGCAGTTCTTTGCGTGGGACCAACTGAAGCGGACACTCAAGCATCGGAGAATCAGGATTGAAGAGCCGGGGGAGCAGTTCCGCCTCTACAGTACGGTGACGCTTGAGCCTGAGCCGATCCCCCTGAACGTGAAGGTGGTCCTCATCGGCAGCCCCTGGCTCTACTATCTGCTGCACGGCTATGACCCGGAATTTCAGGAGCTGTTCAAGGTCCAGGCCGAGTTCAGCGATCGCGTGACCCGGACGCCCGACACGATCCTGACCTTTGCCCGCCTGCTGTCCACCTGTTGCGGGGCCGAGGGACTGAAGTCGTTCGACCGGGGCGCCGTGGCGAAGTTGGTGGAGCACAGCTCGCGTCTGGCCGAGGATCAGGATAAGCTCGCGACGACGTTCAGTCATCTCCTCGATGTAGCCCGCGAGGCGTGCTTCCGGGCCGGACGGAACGGGCATCAGCGGGTCACGGCGGAGGACGTGCGAACAGCGATTTCCGCCAAGATCAGGCGCGCCAACCGGCTGGAGGAGCTGTTGCAGGAACTGGTCCTTGATCGGACCCTGCTGGTCGACACCGAGGGCGCCGTGGTTGGCCAGGTAAATGGAATTGCGGTGATCCAGCTTGGAGAGTATCACTTCGGGAAGCCGAGTCGCATCACGGCGCGCGCCTTTCTCGGGCGTGGCGGTATCATCGACATCGAGCGCGAGGCCCGGATGGGCGGCCGTATTCACAGCAAAGGCGTGCTGATCCTGTCGGGCTATCTCGGTGGCCGCTATGTGCAGCAGACGCCCCTGGCCCTGTCGGCCAGTCTCGCCTTCGAACAGGTGTATGAAGAGGTTGAGGGCGACAGCGCCTCGTCGGCGGAGCTGTATGCAATTCTCTCAAGTCTGTCAGGACTACCGATCAAGCAGGGGTTTGCGGTGACAGGGTCGGTCAATCAACGTGGCGAGGTCCAGGCGATCGGGGCCGTCAATGCCAAGATCGAGGGATTTTTCGATGTCTGCCGCGCCAGGGGGCTGACGGGAGAGCAGGGGGTGCTGATCCCGGCGAGCAATGTCCGGCATCTGATGCTGAGGGAGGATGTGGTGGAGGCGGTCGCCGCGGGGCAATTTCAGATTTTTCCCGTGCACACCATCGATGAGGGGATTGCCTTGTTGGCCGGAAGGGAAGCGGGCGACTGCGGTCCGGAGGGGACCTTTCCGGATGGCAGCGTGAATGGGCTGGTGCAGGGGCGGCTACGCGAAATGGCTGAGCAGGCGCGGGCCTATGCCGGCGAGACTCCAGCAGCGTCGCCGGCGGCCGACCGCCATGACGCCGAAGTTGGGTAGAAGGTGGAACGCCTCGAGATCTCGCTCAATCCGGACGCGGTCATGAAGATGACGGCGAAGGTGTCGGAGATTGAGCAAAGAACGGCGGTCGACCGGATGGGGCTATCGGCTGCCCGATAATGCCCTGGTGGTACGTTCCCGCTGTTGATGCAGCGGGCAATCGTTCACAAGGAGGAGAGAGATGGCAGGTCAGAAGGTTCCGGTCAAGTCAGTCAAGAAGGTCGGTTCGCTGCTCAGTGAACTGTTGGAGATCGAGCACCGCGTGTCCGAGCGGGCCCATGAGCTGTTCAGGGAGTATGGTTGCCAGGCCGGTCGCGAGTGTGAGTATTGGTTGCAGGCCGAAAAGGAGCTACTGTGGCGGCCCTGTGCCGAGCTGGTTGAGACCGACGGCGAGCTGCGAGCCAGCTTTGCCCTGGCCGGTCTCACGGCGAAGCATGTGAAGGTGCTGGTGGAGCCTAACCACCTGACGGTGCGAGCAGCCACCACACACGAAGATCGAAAGGAGGAGGGGACCTGCCACTTCTGCGAGTTTCACCGAGGGGAACTGTATCGGTCGATGGCGTTGCCGAGTCCAGTCATCCCGGAGAAGGCTCAGGCGGAGATGAACGAGGGAATGCTGACGGTGGTCCTTCCTAAGGGTAATGGAGTTGCCGTCAAGAAGATTCCGATAAAGAGAGCAGCAGCGAAAGCGCGTGGGTAATGCTCACGTAAGCGGGCGTACGACCTCATTGAATAACCTGTCGCTATCAGTCACGGTCGAGTCGGTGTACGGTCATCGTAACGGCGCGCAGAGGCCTCAATCAAAAGGCTATCGCCTGCGGTCAGGAGGTGCGATCATGACAATTCCAGCACGGGTACGCGAGTGGTTGGATCAGCAGCAGGTACGGTACGAGATCATTCCACACAGAGAGGTGTACACGGCTCAGGAGGTGGCGGGCGCCACCCACATCCCCGGTCGGGCCTATGCCAAGGTGGTCATTCTGAAAGGGCGGCAAGGCCTGATGATGGCGGTCCTGCCGGCAAAGTGTCGATTGGACGTCGTCCGAATGCGGCACGTTGTGAACGACAACACGGCGAGCCTGGACCCGGAGGCCGATTTCGCGCAGACATTTACCGGCTGCGAGCCGGGGGCGATGCCTGCGTTCGGCAACCTCTACGGGGTCCCGGTGTACTGCGATCAGCACCTGACGCAGGAGACGACGATCGCCTTTCCGGCGGGAAGCCACCACGAGGTGATCCGAATCGCGTCCAAGGACTTTCTCAGGATAACGGGCGCTCAGGTACACGAAATGTGCACAATCGCACACGAGCAAGCCGCGTGAAGTGAGCTCAACAAGGCTCCGGCAAGAGGCCCCTTGACGGCGTAAGCCGAAGGGGCCTCTTGTTCTTGGGGGCAAAGTAGCCTAATGGCCCGTTCTGCCTTCATGGGGTAAGATGATTTCGGCTATCCGGATTGATTTGCAGAATCAACCGAAAGAATCTCTTACTCATCCGAACTGCAATTCGCCAGGTTCCCGCCCTTCGAAGATGTTCTACCCTCAGTTGTCGTCTCTGCGACGAGCGGGGATACATGACAGCCTCACCACAAACCATCAGATAGTGATACCTGATTTCAGGAGCCTCAAGGCGCAAAGTCTATCTTCGCGTTTACGGCTGAGGTTGAAATAAAAGGAGCAAAAATGGATACGGAAAAAACGGCAATGAAAGACCTAGCCGATTCTCAGACTGAGAGAGGGAAGGTAAGCAGAAGACACTTTGTCAAAGGTGCCGCAACGATAGCGGCCGTCGCTGCGGCAATTCCCTTTGAACCCCTGCTCGGCGGAAAAGGGGCGGTCGCCGAGGCGTCGGTTGTAGACTATGATTCTGAGGACCGCGCCGAGGCCAGCTTCAACTACCGCAAAAGGGCGGCCCATACGGAGAAGATCAATGTCGGGGTTCAACCGGACAACGGCGATGCATCGAGATTCACAGACTTCAGCGGCAGCTACAGCAAAGCCCTGTTACACGACGGCCTCGGCGTGCCGAATGCCGCTGCGTGGCTCAGCCTAAGACATGCTCTCATGACCGGCGAGTTCGAAGACTTCGCCAACATCGGTGTGGGAACGCCCGGCGGCGGGGGCAACTCGAAGTTGAATGGCCCGCAGGTCGCGCTCGCATTTGACTTACAAGGCCTCGACTCACATGCCACCGTCATCCCGCCGGCGCCGAGCGTCGCCAGTACGCAGACGGCGGCCGAACAGGTCGAGCACTACTGGGCTGCTCTGCTGGCCGACGTGCCGTTCAGCAGATACTTGACGAATTCGCTGGTTGCTGAGGCTGTGGCCGACATGAACAGTCTGTCATACCTCGGAAGCCCCGCGAATGATCAGTTCTCGTTCCCGGTCACACCGCAGAATCTGTTCCGCGGGCAGTTCGTCCCTGGCGACGGCAACGTGCAGGGACCTTACGTCTCGCAGTTCATGGTCCAGCCGACATTCTGCGGCGTGCAACCTCTCAGCCAGCGGTATCAAACGTTCCTGCCCGTGGGGGGCGGCGGGAGCGCATACATGACCTCGGTCAGCGAATACCAACTGGTCCAAAACGGCGGGGACTCGGGTCGCCAACTGGCCTTTGACCCGGCATTCCGGTTCGTTAGGAACGGTCGGGACCTTGCCGCATATACCCACGTGGACGTGCTCTATCAAGGGTACTTTACCGCCTTTCTCGTCCTGACGGGGATAGGCGCATCGCCGAATCCGGGTAACCCCTATATCGGCTCGCTGACGCAAAAAGCCTTCGCCACGCTTGGCGGGCCGGACGCCGCGGGGACGCTCGCGGAAATGGCCACGCGCGCGCTCAAAGCCGCTTGGCACCACAAATGGATCAAGGACCTGCGGATGCGGCCGGAGGAATATGGGGCCTTAGTGCATGCGAGACTTACCAATTCCAGCCCATTTCCTCAAGCGGCAGGGGCGCTGCACGGAGACGTCCTGAACTCAGCGGCACTGCCCATCATCTTCTCGACCTATGGCAGCTACTTGTTGCCACAGGCGTTCCCGGAAGGTTCGCCAACGCACCCATGCTACCCGACGGGTCACGGAACGGTCGGCGGCGCGTGCGTCACGGTGCTGAAGTTCTTCTTTGACGGCAGTCAGAGGATTAGGCCGCTGCTCAGAGGTACGGGACGGGACGTGGCCGTGCCAAGCACGAATGGTCTCGCACTCCACACGTACACGGGCGCGGACAGGGACAATCTGGACCTTAACGGAGAACTGAACAAGCTGGCGTACAACATCTCGTTTGGTCACGGGATTCACGCCGGCATACACTTCCGCAGTTCAACCTACTGGTCGATTTTGCTGGGCGAGCAGGTTGCGCTCAGCATCCTGCAGGACCGGGCCAGGTCCTATAACGAGCCATTCACAGTCAACATCACCAAGTTCGACGGGACGACGGCAACCATCACCAACCAACAACACTAATCAACTGGATGCGCGCACGGCGTCCATTGGGGTTGGTCGTGGAGGTAGCGGATCCGCCCTGCGCGACTGTGATCACGCGAGTCGAGCAGACCCAGAAGGCCGAGCAGACGTTCCTAGTCTGCGAACGTTCGCATTTTAGTGACCAACCGTTGATCACCCGCGACGACTTCCGGCACCGTCTGAATGTCATCCGGTTACAGTTTGTAGCCGAACTGGCGGAGCAACGCCTTTCGCGCGGCAATGTCGGTTTCCTGTTCAATCCCCTTTGGCGCCAATCCGTCTACCACTCCCATGATGCCGCGTCCGTTGGCCGTTTCAGCCAGAATGACCTCTACCGGGTTGGCGGTCGCGCAATAGATGCCGCAGACCTCCGGCACCTGACGGATAACCGGCAGGACGTTGATCGGAAAGCAGTTCCGCAAGAAGATCAGGAAACTGTGGCCGGCCCCGATGGCGTAGGCAGTGTTGCGCGCCAGCTCCACCAGCTCCTGGTCGGTCCCGCTCCAGCGCACCAGGCACGGCCCTGAGGACTCGCAGAATGCGAGCCCAAAGGCAATGCCGGGGACAGCCGTCACGAGGGCCTCGTGCAGATCCTCGACGGTCTTGATGAAATGGGCCTGTCCCAAGATCAGGTTGACCGAGTCGGGTTTCTGGATCGTGACTGAGATGAAGTTGACGGCCACAGCTCCTCCCGTAGATTTGCCTTGGTTGTACAACCCATTCCGGTGGTATTCCGGTAATCTCTGCTACAGGTAGTGGCCGCCGGGGGCGGAGTCGGGCTGTGGGGCGCCTTGGCGCAGGCGTTTGCCGACCTCGGCGTATTCGCGCTCCATCGCCTCGGTGACAGAGGGAAGTATCTCGGTAAGCGCGGCCAGGAAGTCGGCGTGCGTGACCGTCTTGGCCTCCAGGTCCTTTCGCAGGGCGAGCTGGGCGGCGCGCATGCAGAGAAGGGCAAGGTCGGCCCCGGTAAAGTGGTCGGTCCTGCGGACAAGGTCCTTCAGATCCACGTCAGGCGCGACGGCCATGCGGCGGGTGTGAACAGCGAGGATCTCGGCGCGGGCGGCGGCATCGGGCACCGGAACATACACCAGCGCATCGAAGCGCCCTGGGCGCAGGAGCGCCGGATCAATAAGGTCAGGCCGGTTGGTGGCTCCCAGAATGACGACGCCGCGCAGCTCCTCCAGACCGTCCAGTTCGGAGAGGAGCTGGTTCACGATCCGCTCGGTCACGTGCGGTTCGCCTGCGGCTGTCCCGCGTCTCGGCACCAGGGCATCGACCTCGTCGAAGAAGACGATGGCCGGCGCAACCTGGCGGGCTTTGGCGAAGAACTCTCGAATCCGCTGCTCCGATTCCCCGTACCACTTGGAGAGCAGGTCGCTCCCTTTGGCCAGCATGAAATTGGCCTTCGCCTCGTTGGCGACGGCCTTGGCCAGCAGCGTCTTTCCGGTCCCAGGCGGACCATATAGCAGGACCCCTTTTGGCGGCTTGATACCGAGGCGTTCGAAGGCCTGCGGATGGGTCAGCGGCAGTTCCACAGTCTCCCGGAGGGACCGTTTCACATCATCCAGGCCGCCGACATCGCTCCAGGTCACCCGAGGCACCTCGATGAACAGCTCCCGAAGGGCCGACGGGCGGATCCGTCGCAGGGCCTGGTTGAAGTCCTCGTGGGTGACGACCAGGCGCTGCAAGACCTCGGCCGGGAAGGTCTCAAGCCTCAAATCCAGATCCGGGAGGATGCGCCGAAGGGCATTCAGGGCAGCCTCGCGGCAGAGGGCCGCCAGGTCCGACCCGACGCATCCATGCGTGAGGTCCGCCACCCAATCCAGATTCACGTCCGGGGCAAGCGGCATGGCCCGCGTGTGGATCGTGAGGATCTGGCGGCGCCCATTGCGATCCGGTACCCGCAGTTCAATCTCCCGATCGAAGCGGCCGGGGCGGCGCAGCGCCAGATCGATCGCGCCGACGCGGTTCGTAGCCCCAATGACAATGACATTGCCGCGCGGTGTCAGGCCGTCCATTAATGTCAGAAGCTGGGCCACGATCCGCCGTTCTACCTCGCCCATCACCGCTTCGCGCTTGGGGGCGATGGAGTCGAGCTCATCGATGAAGATGATAGCGGGCGGGTTCTCTTGCCCTTCCTGAAAGATGGCGCGCAGGCGTTCCTCAGACTCGCCATAGAAACGCCCCATGATCTCGGGCCCATTGATGGTGGCGAAGTGGGCCTTGGCCTCATTGGCCAGGGCCTGGGCCAGGAGGGTCTTGCCGGTCCCAGGGGGGCCGTGCAGGAGTACGCCCTTAGGCGGCGCGATTCCGAGGCGATCAAACAGTTCCGGATGCTTGAGCGGCAGTTCGACGACCTCCCGAATTTCACTGATGACCTCGCCCAGCCCGCCGATGTCATCGTAGGTGATATCCGGGAGTCGAGTCTCCTTGGTCTCCACAAACTCCGGGAGGAGTTCTACCTCTGTTTGGGGACTAATACGCACGATGCCGGATGGGACGGTGCCGGCGACGACCAGGCGCACCTCGCCAAGCCCGATCGCCAGGGAGCCCAGCAAGCCTCGGAAGAGCTCCTCCGGATACATTCCGGACGGGATCGTCTCCTTCGAACGTGAGGCTGTTCCGACCGAGATCAGATCGCCGCGGACCACGGGACGGTAGAGGAGCGCCTGGCGGAGCACTTCGCCGGGGGCGACGGCGCGCAACCCTTTGCGGGCTGGCGCCAGCGTGACCTTCTGCGCCTCTCGCCACGCGGCCTTTCGGACCTGCACGTAATCTCCGATGCTCGCATGCGCATTGGTGCGAATCACACCGTCGACCCGGATCACATCGAGACCTTGATCGGCTGAGCGGGCCGCCGCCACCAGGGCAGCCGTTTCCCGGTCCCCGACGATCGAAACGATCTCGCCTCGCTCCAGCTCCAGGACGGCAAAGGCCGCATCGCTGACGCGGACGATCCCGCGACCGATGTCTTCCTGGCCCGCTTCGGCCACCTTCAGGCGGATGCCTTCTGCCGATTGATTCTGTTGCATCTGACGTTCCGCGTACCCAGGTCCGATGGACGATTCCAGCCTATGCTCTCTGTGCTGTACGGGCGAACTCTACCAAGGGCAGCAAATCACGTCAAGGCCAGAGTGCAGAAACATAGCCGTAGACTCAGTATCAAACAGGTTGGAGTGGAGGAAGCTAAGGGAAGGCCTGAAAAAAGCAAAAGCCACAAGGTGTCTAGTGATACATCACCTCCGGGCAAATGCCGGACACCCCGTGGCTCTCTCGAGGAAGCCTTACTCGGAGCGGGTTTTGGTCTCAGGCTAAGCCCTCTTGCTCTGCAAGCATGTACTTCCTCGTGCTTGCTCGCAGTTCATTCGGCCATCGCCCGCTCACTAGGGCTTCCTCACTAATAATATAGTACTGCCTCCCATTACGTGCAAGACCCATTCGCTATCCGGTTGACTGATCAGCCCGTCTTGTCTTCTTCACAAGAGCGGCAATGACGGCTATACTGAGAGCGCCCGCCCGGAAGGTATACCTTGGCAGATGCGATGGAAGGAGCCGACATATCATGATACCGAGGTATCGGAAACTGCTGGTCACCACAGATTTTTCGCCGCTCGGAAACGCGGCGATCCCCCACGCGTATGCCATATTGTCGAAACATGGCGGTACTGTTATTCTGTGCCACGTGACAGAGGTACATGGGCCGCCGAACCCGCTCTACGCCCACTACTCTCCATGGAGTGCACTCTCCGGACCGGAGCGAATAGAGCTTCGGCAGACATTGCTCCGCTCGCTGGAAGCGCTTGTGCCTGAGCAGGCCCGTCAAGAGGGGATCGTGACGACGGAGGTGCGGGTCGTGGAGACTCCGTTGCTGGTCCACGAAGCGATCTGCCAGGAGGCCGTCGAACTGGACGTGGACCTGATCGTGATGGCGTCCCACGGCCATTCCGGGGTAGCTCGCTTACTTATGGGTTCGGTGGCCGAGCATGTGCTGCGGGTAGCCGATCGCCCGGTGCTCATTGTCCGTAGTCGGGGTTGACACTTCTTCTGCTGGTGAATGTGCGATATATCCACGCTTGCGTCGACTCGTGGTAGGAATCTATAATGCGTTGGAACGCAAATTTGCCCCTCACCCTGGCCCTCTCCCCCACATGGGGGCGAGGGGGAGTAACAAAAACGCCTCTTCGCAAAATCTCCTCTCCCCACATTGGGGGGGAGAGGATGCAGGTGAGGGGGCGCGTAAGACGTTGATTAGTAGACCCAGGAACGTATCGGACTATCGTTTACCCACGGCGTCCGGGAGAAGAGGAACGGGATGAAACGGATGATGATGATAGCCGCAATGGGGGCAGTGACGCTACTCGCAGCGACTCAGGGGTCGGCCTTGGCCGCCGGCTACGCCAATCCGCAGTTGTTGGTCGACACCCAGTGGCTGAGCCAGCATCTGAACGACCGGGATCTGCGGATCATCGACATGCGCAACAGCGCCGAGGAGTATGCGGCCGGACATATTCCGGGTGCGATCTACCTTTCGGTCAATCAGATACGTCTGGTGCTGAGAGAGTCGGGTTTTGCTATGCCTCCCGATTATGAGATCGAGGAGCGGCTGGGACAGCTCGGGATCAACAAGGAGACGATGGTTGTTGCGTATGATGACCAGGGGGGCCTCAACGCATCACGCCTGTTCTTTAGCCTCGAATATGCCGGTCACCAAAGGGCAGCGCTGTTGAACGGAGGCATCGGGAAGTGGAGATCTGAAGAGCGGCCCCTCTCGAAAATCGTACCGCAGGTGAGCAGGACGATCTATCGCATCGATTCCGAGACGCAGCGTGTTGCGTCGGCAGGCTGGATTGTCGCGAACCTGGGACGGTCGAATGTCGCCCTGGTGGATGCCAGGTCGCCTGCCGAGTTTCGCGGCGAGGATCTGCGAGCCAAGCGGGGAGGCCACATCCCGGGCGCCGTCAATATCGAATGGACGCACAACCTGGCCGGCGACAAGACATTCAAATCGGCCGATGAACTGTCGGCTCTGTATGAGCGGGCAGGGGTGACAAAGGACAAGACCGTTGTCAGCTACTGCCAGACGATGCATCGCGGAGCCGTCACGTACTTTACGCTTCGGCTGCTGGGCTATACGGACGTTCGAGGGTACGATCGCTCCTGGAGCGAGTGGGGTAACGATCCTACGCTGCCGATCGAGTGATGAGTGTATCGTAACGATCAGAGACGTTAGCTGGTGGCGCGAGGAGAGCGATGGGTGAGTTGCGACGTGATCCGGTGAGAAATCGTTGGGTGGTGATCGATCCGGAGCGGCCGGATCGAGAGGCGGCCCTCAAGGTGGAGGCGCAGCCGCCGCCTCCGCTGTCCGGCCCATGCCCCCTTTGTCCAGGCAATGAGGCGATGACCCCGCCCGAGATCATTGCGTTCGGCGAGTCCTCGCGTCAGCGAAATCAGACCGACTGGTCGGTTCGAGTGACGCCTGACCTGCAGCCGCTATGTCGGATTGAGGGTGATTTCGATCGAAGACCTGAGGGACCCTTCGACGTAATGAACGCGTTGGGGGCTCATGAGATCGTCATAGAAAGTCCACAGCATCTTTTGACATGGGCGGAATTTCCGGAGCAGCAGTTAGAGCGGGTCCTGCGCACCTATAGGATGCGAAGTCTGGACCTGCGCCTGGATGGGCGGTTTCGATCGCTGATCGTCGTCAAGAATAATGCGGACGCGGCCGGTATCCTCAGACACCCTCATTCCCATGTGCTGGCGCTCCCGTTCATCCCCTACGGGATTGAAGAGGAACTCCGCGGCTGTCGGGAGTTCTACGCGAGAAAGGAGCGCTGCGCCTTCTGCGATATCATCCTCCACGAGCGGGTCTCCCGCGTCAGACGAGTGGTGGAGACCGATTTCTTTGTGGTGCTGGCGCCCTTTGCCTCTCGCTTTCCATTCGAGACGTGGCTACTGCCTCTCCGGCACGCTTCCGATTTCGGGAAGATCGGCGAAAAGGAGCTGGTCGATCTCGCGAGTCTCGTCAAGCGGACGATGCAGATGGTCGGAAAGGTCCTCGGCAATCCGTCCTGCACGATCGTCCTGCACAGCACCCCATTTGACGAACCGCACACGCATGACTATCACTGGCATCTTGAGATCATTCCGAAGACCGCGCCCGTGGCGGCATTCGGATGGGGCGCGCGGCTGTTTGTCAATCCGATTCCGCCTGAGGAGGCGGCTGCTCTGATGGCGCAGCAGATGTAGGGTAACCCGATGTTGCCGCAGGGAGCGCACACGCTCACGCTGGGCCTGGGGGACGCCCTGATCGTGGTGGACGTCCAGAACGATTTTCTGCCGGGGGGCAGCCTGGCGGTGCCGCATGGCGATGAAGTGATCCCGGCGCTGAATCGCTACCTGGACGCTTTTGCCCGCCGAGGGCTGCCGATTTTCGCCACCCGAGACTGGCACCCGCCCAATCACTGTTCCTTTCAAGCGTATGGCGGGCCCTGGCCTCCCCACTGTGTGGCGGGGTCAGAAGGCGCGGCGCTTGCCTTCGGCCTCGAACTTCCGGCTTCCATGACCCTTATCACGCTCAAGGGAACGCAGCCTGACAAGGACGCCTACTCTGCATTCGACGGAACGGATCTTGACGTGCGACTGCGGGTTCAGCGTGTGGGACGCGTGTTTGTCGGCGGCCTCGCTACCGACTACTGCGTTCTGTGTACGGTGGAGGATGGTCTGAAAGCCGGATATGCGGTGATCCTCTTGCAGGATGCCATTCGAGCCGTCAATGTGAAGCCGGATGACGGGGCGCGAGCGGAGGCGGAGATGATTCGACGGGGGGCCATACCGATCCGATGGGAGATGCTGGCCGAATGAATCCGCCATCCAGCCTGCTGTTGACCGATCTGTACCAGCTCACCATGTTGCAGGGGTACGTCGAGTACGAGATGGAGGAGCAGGCGACCTTCGAGTTCTTTGTCCGCAAACTGCCGTCGACACGCAATTTCCTGCTGGCGGCCGGGCTGGAACAGGCGCTGAGCGTCCTCGAAGCGTTGCGTTTCACCTCCGAGGAGCTGGAGTGGCTGAGCGGCTGCGGGCTGTTCCGGCGGACCCTCGTTGACTATCTGGAGAAACTGCATTTCACCGGCGATGTGTATGCGATGCCTGAAGGTACGGTCTTTTTCTCTGACGAGCCGATCGTGCGGGTCACCGCCCCGCTGCCGCAGGCGCAACTCGTAGAGACACGTCTGATCAACCTGCTGCACTTCGAGACGCTGATCGCCTCAAAGGCGGCGCGTTCAGTGCTCGTTGCCCCAGGAAAACTCCTGGTTGATTTCGGTCTGCGGCGGGCCCACGGGGCAGAGGCCGGGTTGCTCGCGGCGCGCGCCAGTTACCTGGCGGGATTCTCGGGGACGTCTGCGGTGCAGGCGGCGCCGCTGTTCGGTATCCCGATCTATGGGACGATGGCGCACTCCTTTATTCAGGCCCATGACGATGAGACAGCCGCCTTCGAGCGCTTCGCGTATGCGAACCCGGATAATGTCGTCCTACTCATCGATACCTACGATACCGAGGCGGGTGCGGCCAAGGTCGTTTCGCTGGCGCCCAGGTTGCGACAGAAGGGAATCTCCATCAACGGCGTACGCCTGGACAGCGGCGACCTTGCGGATCACGCGCACAAAGTACGGCGGATTCTGGATGAGGGCGGGTTGGCCGACGCGGTCATCTTCGCGAGCGGAAATCTCGACGAGTCGATCGTGAGGCAATTAGTGGCGGCGCAGGCCCCGATTGATGGCTTTGGCATCGGGACGCGGATGGATACCTCTGCGGATGCCCCCTCTCTGGATTGCGCCTACAAGCTGGAGGAGTACGGTGGAAGGCCGCGCCGCAAACGCTCCGAGGGTAAGGCGACATGGCCAGGTCGCAAGCAGGTCTATCGCCGGTATGACGCCGACGGCCGTATGCGCTCCGATATCCTGACTGTGGAGGACGACCCGCAGGAAGGCGAGCCGTTGATTCAGCCGGTGATGCGCGCCGGTAAGCGCCTTCAGGCATCCGTCCCCCTTGCGGCGATTCGTGAGCATGCGCGCAACCAGCTCACGCGCTTGCCGCACGCGCTGCAAGCGTTGGAGAAAGGGCCGGACTACCCCGTCCACGTTTCAACCGCACTTCGCGACTTAGCCAAGGCCGTGGACGAACACCGACTCTGAATTGACCCCGTTGCTTAAGTCGCCGTAGCCATAGTGGAATTACGCTGACCAGTAAGGGGCGGCTCGACGGAACCCGGAGAATCTTGACGACGCCCTGGGAATACGGGAGAATCGCCGCATTCGTTAGTCGTTCGAGGCCAGGGATATGCTGATCGATATACTCGATAGTTGGGCAGATGGGAGATGATCATGATGTCGAACCGTATGCTCGAAGTAATGATCGTCGAGTGGTACCAGCGCCATCGCGTGAACATTTTGCGCGGAAACGCGAAATGAATTCGTGTGAACTGCTCACTCGATTGCTCGACTACATCGGTGAGCAGGCGAAGGACATCAACCCCCGTGCCTATCGGCTAGCGAATGCCAAAGGATTCCTTAAGCGACGCGCCGAACTCATTGGCCTTCCCGGCGTCGAGTTCGACTTGAACGTCCAAGGCGACCACCTGTGGCTACGCGTACAACGCCTGCAGGCGCACAAGCCGCCAGCCCCCGACGAGAACTTCAAGGAGCTAATTCACGTCAGTGAGGACCCGGACGGCGCCAAGCCGGCCATCGACGAACCGGCGATGAAAGCGCGCATTGCCGCCGCCGCTGTAGACAAGACGTCAGAAGAGCGCGGTGAGCTTGAGCGGCGCGACCGTGCCGTACTCGACCAGGCGCTCGCGCAGTACCTCCCCCTTTGGGAAGCGTGGGCCGAGGGTGAGAAGCCGCGTCGCAGAAGCATCGACCTGTACGGCGAACTCTTCTCCATTAAACATCAGCTCGAGGCTGAAGAGACGGCCAACCCAGTCGAACTTGTGTGGGGCGTGGGCATCGCGACTTGGCAACTGAAGTGGCAGGAATCGTCGGAAAAAACTTCACCGGTGGATTTCGAGTACCCGCTGCTCACTCAGCAGATGGAAGTCGGACTGGACGAAGCGACGATGGCGCTATTCCTGCGGCCGCGGGCCACCGACACGCGCTACGAAGGGGACGCGTTCGCCGTATGCCTGGGTCGCGGCTCAGCGGACGTTGAACGGGCTGCGCGCGATCAGCTCGCGCGAAACGCGGAGCGTCCGGTTTCGCCGTTCGATCCGGGCTCGTACATGGACGTATTGAAACTCGCTGCCGGTAATCTGGATAGTCAAGGCAGCTATCGCACACTGCCCGAATCCGACGGCGTCGTGCCGCCGCCAGACGAACACTTAGTCGTCACCGATGCGTGGGTGTTGTTCCTTCGGCCGCGCACGAACAACGTATTGGCCGACGACCTGCGTCGGCTGAAGCAGCGACTTATCGACGGTTGCGAAATCCCTGCGGGACCGGCGGCGTTGGTGACGCCGCCGTCGGATGAACCTGTACCATTCGCTAGTATCGAGTTTCGCGGCCTGTCGAGCCGCGGCACGGGCGGCGGCGGCGAACTACGAGAGCTGTACTTCCCCCTACCGTACAACCAAGAGCAGGTGACCATCGTCCAGCAACTGGAGCAAGCGGAAGGCGTGTCGGTCCAAGGGCCGCCCGGCACCGGCAAGACGCATACGATTGCCAACATCATCTGTCACTACCTGGCTACAGGCCGCCGCGTGCTCGTGACCTCTAAGGGCGAGCCAGCGCTCGAAGTCCTGCAGGACAAGATTCCCGAGGAGATCCGCCCGCTCACGGTGGCGCTACTGACGAGCGACCGCGAAAGTCTGCGGCAGTTCGAAAGCGCCATCAATACGATACAGGCGAAAGTCTCCCAGCTCAACCCCGAACTAACGTGCCAGGAAATCGAGTACCGGAAGAGCCAGATAGACCGCGCGCACGCCGAACTCTCGGCAATCGATCGACGCGTCGATGAGATTGCTCAGGCGCAACTCGCCGAAATCGAAGTCGACGGCCGCCCGATGCGCGCGCAACAGCTCGCTGAGCTGGTCGTCAGCGGCCAAGCCGAGTACGGCTGGTTCGACGACGCCGTCACATTGGCACCCAAACACACGCCGCCGTTTTCCGAAGAGGAAGCCGGGCGGCTGCGCCAGGTCCGGCGCAAGCTGGGCAGCGACCTCGTCTACGTGCGGGGGCGCGTCCCCGCGGCCGACGACTTGCTGCCGCCTTCCGACGTGGCCCAGTTGCACGGCGTCCTGATTCGCATGCGCGAAATCGAGGAGCAGGTCGGCAACGGCACGCTGCTACCACTGAAAGCCACCACACCCGAGGTACTCGACGCAGCCCGCCAGTTGCTCGCAGCCATCGAAGCCGCCCGCGGTATGTTGTCGGAAATCGACGAATTGGGCGAGCCGTGGGCACATCAGCTCCGAGTTAAATGCAGAGTCGCCTCATTCCACGCGGAGCGCACCGCGCTGGAGGCGCTGTTCGACGAGATTACCGCACTGACCGAGTCCCGCGCCGCGTTGCTGCAGCGCCCAGTAGAAGTACCGGCAGCCGCGTTCACCTCATCAAAGGTACGCGAAGCCGTACAACGCGCCGCTGAGACCGGCAGGCCGTTCGGGCTGATGTCTTTCGGCAGCGGCGACGTGAAGAATGTTGTTTCGCAGGTGAAGGTGGCGGGACTCCCGCCCGCGAGCACGGACGACTGGCGGCACGTCAAGTGGTTCCTCGACCTGCACCTGCGCGTCACTTCGTTCGTCACGTGCTGGAATCAGTTCGCGCCGATGCTCGCGGCGCCAAGGCTCGACGGCGGCGTCACTGAGCTGCGTCGCATCGAGATGGTCGCCGCCACTGCACGCAAGGCCCACAGGCTCGCTACCCACCATGACGTCATGCTTGTGCGCAAAGCAGAACAAGTCTTCGCCCAGGTGCCGGTCAAGTATCTGAACGGTACCTCGGAGGATTTGGCGGCGGTACGCGAGCAATTGATGACGCACTTGACCAAGGCCGACCTATCCTGGGCAGCGACACAGCTCTCGACACTGCAAGCGAAGCTCGCCGGCACATCCGGGCCTGTCTCGAAAGCGCTGACCGCCTTCATCGATAAGAAGCTGGGCAAGCCGGGCCTCGCTGCGGAAGGCATTGCTGCCGAGTACGCGCGTCTCATCGCAGAACTGCGTCGTATCCAGGCGCTCGGCCCTGACCTCGGATTTGTGCGGGAAGCCGTGGGCCTCCTGGAGGCTGCCGGTACGCCGAAGCTTGCGGCACGCGTCCGCTCGATCGTCGTGCCGCACTACGGCGAGGATGCCGCATTCCCGGCCACCTGGCGCCAGGCATGGACCTGGGCGCGGGTGAAGAGCTATCTCGACCAGATTGACGCACGCGAGGAGTTGCTGACGCTATCCGCCCGCCGACGCGACATCGAGCAAGGACTGGCAAAGCTTTATCGCGAGATGGTCGCCCGCGCCGCGTGGCTGGAGACGAAACGCAACGCCTCACCCCGCGTGCTGCAGGCATTGCAGGGCTATGCAACTGCGATTCGCCGCATTGGCCAAGGCACGGGACCGAACGCCACGCGCTATCGGCGGGACGCCCGTCACCACATGACAAGCGCAGCCGGCGCCGTGCCCTGTTGGATCATGAGTCACTTCAAGATTTCGGAGTCGATGCCTGCGGATATCGGCGCCTTCGACCTCGTCATCGTGGACGAGGCGAGTCAATCGGACCTGTGGGCACTCCCTGGCATCTTGCGCGGTAGGAAGATTCTGGTCGTCGGCGACGATAAGCAGGTCTCGCCCGACGGCGGCTTCATCGCCGCCCAGCGCATCCAGGAACTGCGCGACCGGTTTCTCGCGGAGCAGCCATTCAAGGAGGACATGACCCCGGAGAAGTCGCTGTACGACCTCGCCGCACGCGTTTTTGCGGCGCGTCAGGTCATGCTGCGGGAGCACTTCCGCTGCGTACCGCCCATCATCGCGTACTCCAATCGTATCTTTTACAAGGGCGCCATTCAGCCGCTGCGTATTGCGAAAAGTAGCGAGCGCATCGACCCGCCGCTGGTAGACGTGTACGTAGAAGGCGGACTGCGCGACCGGCGCGACTGTAACCGCGAAGAAGCCGAATGCATCGCCGCTGAGATTGCCGCGGTGCTCGAAGACGAGCGCTTCGCCGGCCGGACGCTAGGCGTTGTGTCGCTGCTCGGCTTCGAGCAAGCCAAGCTTGTCGATGAACTCGTTCGCAATCGGTGCAACGCCTCCGAGTTGCTGCGCCGGCGCTTCGAATGCGGCGATGCGCGGACCTTCCAGGGCAGCGAACGCGACATCATGTTTCTGTCGATGGTTGTCGATCCAGGCAGTTGCAAGGCCCTCTCGGGCAACATGTTTGAACAGCGTTTCAACGTCGCAGCCAGTCGCGCCCGCGACCGGATGTACCTTGTGAGGTCGGTAGCCGCGTCCCACTTGTCAGATAAGGACCTGAGGCTGTCGTTGCTGCAGCACTTCGATAAGCCCATCGTCGCCGATAAGGAAGAGGCCGCGATACTCATCGACCGTTGTGAATCTGGGTTTGAGCGGCAGGTGTACTCAGTGCTGGTAGAGCGAGGATATCGCGTCATCCCGCAGGTTCGGACCAGCGCGTATCGAATTGACATGGTGGCTGAAGGCGCCGGCGATGTGCGCCTTGCCATTGAATGCGACGGCGATGAGTTCCACGGACCCGACCGTTGGCCACACGACATGGCGCGGCAGCGGGTACTCGAACGAGCGGGCTGGGCGTTCTGGCGATGTTTCGCGTCGACGTGGCAACTGTACAAGGATCAAGTCCTCACCGAACTCATTGAGCGCCTCACAACGATGGGCATCGAGCCGCTAGGAGCTATGGAAAGGGCGCCGCAAGTCGTTGACAAGCGGATAGTAAGGAGAGCAAATATATAGGCTGCGGCGGTTCATGCACTGTATCCAAGCGGCACATGGCAAAGGCGCTCGCGCTTCAGGGGTTGCCGCCTATGAGAATCGGGGAAGGAGAGACCTACGAATCAAACGCTACCTGGAGGACGTATGAAAACGCCTATAAAGCCGTTTGCGCTGTGTATCGATAACACGGACTATGAGGCATCACTCATTCTTGGAAAAGTCTATCGTATTCTTTTGGATCCAAGAGCGGCCAAGGATGACCTTGTGCGCATCGTCGATGAAAGCGGCGAAGACTACCTCTACCACAAGGAGCATTTTGTTTTTGTAGATTTTCCGAAGGCAGTGAAAAACAAAATCCTCGCCTTTGCCACTGCTGCGTAACTCCAATCCCGGTACTCCAAATCCGTTCTAGCGGCTTGACCGTCCACAGCGGTCATGCTACAGTCTGCGCGTTCCTTCCGAAATAACCCTGCGCCCGTAGCTCAGCCCGGATAGAGCGTTTGCCTGCGGAGCAAAAGGCCGGCAGTTCAAATCTGCCCGGGCGCACCACCACAATCCCCTCTCGTTATAATTTGTCTTGCCGCCCCTGCCCGGGTGCCAGGTTCCGGTTCCCGTTTCGCCACCCAAAATGCTTGACAGCCTCCCCTGACTGTGGCAGATCCTCGTACATTGGGGGGGTGAGTGGTCAGCAAATTCAAGCGGCAAGCTGGCTGGTGAGCCGCCAGAGATAGTCTTCGCAGGGAAGACTTGGGCGCGATGGTGCATGTGTACGAGCCCGATGGGCTTGAGGAGGAGTTCGTGATAGGCATTCGTCTCTCCCATCGGTCCTTTTCCCTTGACCTCTGCCTCAACCAGGAATTACCATCGGGCCACCTCGACAGCGCCACCTGTTCCCGGTGAAGAGGAGGGTGTGTGGTCATGGCGGCTGATGAGAACCCACAACCAACCCGACCAACGTTCAGATAGAGGCATACATATGCGCGGCCCTTCAAGGTACGGGAAGCCCTGAAGGGCCGTCGTCTTTTCAGGGGCAAGCGCTGGCTGCCACGATGATCGAGACCCATGGTGTGAATCGGGGCGGTAAGGGAGTTTATAGTGCGGTGGATCAACTTGGGATTGATTCGGGCCCACTGTAGTCGGCAAAGGCTGACAATAGTGCAGTGTTTGTCAGGTCATTTGTCATTGTTAACTAGCGAAAAAGATGACAGGATTGCCCATATTTATGAAATCGTCGATTAGGATAGTTGACCGACTCTCTTAGGGGTTATGCGCTTCGAGAGATCATCATCGGCCGGAGTTGACTTTGAACGAAGTATCTTTCGCGAATCCGTTCTTCGACGAACTCAGCAAGTACCCAGTCAGATTCGCCATGCCTGTGATCTTCGGGGATTCGCCATATTCGTCGTATGCAGCATCGCTCAGTAATGGTTCCGCCACGCTTCTGAGGCTTCGAGACAGATTCGTCGGTGTGACGTGTCACCACGTATTGGATAGTTTTCGTCAGTTGAAGGCAACACAAAAAACATTCTTTCAACTCGGCCCCGTCCGAATGGATCCTGACCAATATCTCGTGAGCGAAGACCAGGTACGGGACCTTGCAGTCATTGATCTGACTGCCTTTGTCGGCAACGTTCCTGATTTGAGGGAAGGCAGCTTCGTTCAGCCCACGACCTGGCCTCCTGGTGATGTCTCGAAGGAAGATGTCCTGTGTCTCGCCGGGTTTCCAGGCGTTTGGCGTGAGCAAAAAGATTTGGGGCACCTGCGGTTCTACTCGTACAGTGTCAAGGGTCACCCAAATTTCCCTAGGTGTG
>CABIKM010000035.1 GCA_902196205.1 Candidatus Methylomirabilis lanthanidiphila
TGCAGATGTAGAACAGGCTGATCGCAATCATACATTTCCAGAACACACCCCAGCCAAACATCTGCTCGGCCGACTCAGCACGCTTAGCGGGTGCTGCGGCTTCCGTCCTGTACTGTGCCATTGGTTTCTTCCTCCTTACGCTGTGATCAATTTACATGCATAGACTGTACTACTCTTGAATCGCACATCTTCTTGCTTCTTGTTGCTGCCAGCTCTCACCTCCTTTGCGGCTTCCAGTAATGGAATAGGTTGAGGTTTGAGGTAGTTATTGCTCTGGGAAAATCGCTCTTTGCTTTCTGTTGATGCCGGCTCTCACCTCCTTTGTCGCCGCAATGAAACGGGTTAAGGTTTACGGTCACTGTTGGTCTCGTAGAAACGTTTCACGGTTGGGGGGGGGTCGTCAAACTGCACCACGGGATCCTCCTTTACCGACTATTCAGTTCGCCACATAAATGAGTGTGTATACACCTATATGACAAAAAAACTCACTCTAAGCGGGCTAGGGCGATCACTGCTGACAAATCGGCCAGTAACGTGCTCCAGCGTTGGCGACCCAGCCCTTCGACGACACGTGTTTGAGCCTTTTCCCAAAGCGGCAAAGCCTTTGCCAGAGCCTCCCGGCCGGAGGGTGTCAGCGTCACCACCCTCGTGCGCTGGTCCTGGCCCGCTTCGATCGTGATCAATCCCTGATTTACTAGCGGCTTCAGGTTGCGCGTCATTGTAGTTCGGTCTATGACCAATATCTGACCGAGGCGCGTGATGGTAGTCGAACCCCCACTTGCGAGGACGTGTAGCAACGCGAACTGAGTTACCCGCAAACCGCTCGGTTTTAGAATTCGGTCATAGAGCTCTGTGACTGCCCGTGCTGCCTTGCGAATACTGGAACAGGCACACGCCGCCACTTAAGCTAACCCTGACTCTGTTGGGTGACTCCTCACATTGAGAGTATATGCACCTATTGTTGTCTTGTCAACTCCCTATTTACAATTTATTTCCGGGAGGAGTCGTTCCCCGCTGCCATCCGCTTCGACTGAGCCGGCCTTTACAGGCGACACGCCCTTCGGTATAGTGCCGGTCATGGATGCCTTTTGTCTGGCCGCGATCATTCAGGAACTGCAAGCCGTCCTTCCTGGCGCCGAGATTAACCGCGTTCAGCAGCTCGATCGGTGGAGTCTGCTGCTGGTCTTTTACGGGAGACAAGGGCCGGGCGGGCTCGTGCTGTCCGTTAAGCCTGGCGCGCCAAGAATCGAGTTGGTCTCGCCGCCGCGCAAGTCTTCCGTGCCCTCGTCGAGGTTCGGGGATCTTGTTGCGTCAAAGACCAAAGGGGCGCTGATCGAAGCGGTCGAGCAGGTGGGGTTGGATCGGATCATGGCGATCCAGATGCGCGGCGGCCCGCTGCCTGGTTCGACGGCGCTCACCACAGGCGAGGCGGCCATGACCCTATATATCGAGATGCTTGGGCCCGCGAGCAACGTGTTTCTCGTCGATCGAGTTACCGGAACGATGATTGATCGCCTTCGCGCGGCCTCCGGAAGAGCCGGAAATGAGACGCCTGAACCTGGCGCGCCGTATCACCCCCCCTTCGATGGCGACCGTGTCGATTCCCGGTCTGTCGGACTAGAGCAGTTTCAAGAAGTCGTGAGCGCGCGCCTCGCTGAAGGGATGGATGCGCCGCGTGTGCTTTCGACCGGCTTCGCCGGGCTCAACACAGTGATGGCCAGGGAGCTGGCGGCCCGTTCCGGCATCTCAACGCGCGCCTCTCTTGACCAACAGGCGCGTGCCCTATGGAAGTCGTTTCGCGAACTCATGGACCGCGTGACCGCTGCTGCCTTCGAACCCCGGCTGCTCATGGGGAGCGATGGAAAGCCTGTCGGTATGGCGGCCTTTCCGCTCGTCACGGTTCCTGCCGATCAGCAGGTTCCTTGTTCTACGATGTTGGAGGCGCTTGCCGCTTATCACAGAAGTCGTGAGCAGGTTGAACGGCTGGATGTCCTTCGGGTTGAGCTGCTGCGTCGGCTGCAGCGCGAGATCGGAGCGGTGGAGCGGCTTGCGGTTAAACTCGAGCAAGAGGCCGCTCTCTATCGTGATGGCGAACTGCACGCCCGTAAAGGCCGACTCCTGCTGGCCAATCGGGCTCAGATTCGGCGTGGACAGCAGACGGTTGAGCTTACCGACTACGCCGATCCTGGAGCGCCATTGCTGCGCATCGATCTGGATCCGGCCTGCTCGATTGAAGACAATGCTCAGCGCTATTTCGCCCTGCACCGCAAGGCGAAACGCGGCGCAGAGATTGTCGGCAAGCGTCTCACGGAGACGGCGGAGCGGCTCCGTACGCTGCGGGCCATGATGAAGCAGGTCGAGACGGCGCAGAACGTGGACGAACTGGAGCAGGTTGACGCTACTGCGGCTCGTGTGGTGAGGCGTCGTCCGGTTCAGACGCCGGCAGACTCGCGCGCGCGGCGGTCGGAAGGCCCGGAGCCGCGCGCCTTCCGCTCCTCGGACGGCCTGACGATTCTGGTCGGTAAAAGCGGGCCAAGCAACGATCACCTGACCTGGCGGCTTGCCCGATCGCACGATCTGTGGCTTCATGCCCAAGGTATCCACGGCTCGCATGTCCTCGTTCGCCTGCAGAAAGGGAAATCGGCCCCGCCGCGAACCCTGTGCGAGGCGGCGCAACTCGCGGCCTATTACAGTAAGGGGCGCGGGCAGGTCAAGGTGCCGGTCGACTATGTCCTGCGGAAATTCCTGAGGAAGCCGAAGGCTGCCGCGCCGGGGGCCGTACTGCTCACGCAGGAGAAGACGATCACGGTTCGGCCTGAGGCTGACCTGGTTCGCCGACTGCATGCCGCTGAAGACGCTCTCCGCGCCGAGGAGTGAATGGCGGTCTACGCAGCTATTGATATCGGCACCAATACCCTTCGCCTCATCGTGGCCGAGGCGGTGAGCGCCGACCACTATACCGTCCTTCACGAGGAGCAGACCATCGGTCGTCTTGGTGAAGGATTACTGCCAAGCCGGCTGCTCCAGGACACGCCCATGCGGCGATGCCTGAAGGTCCTCAAGAGATTCGGCGAGACGGCCTGCCGCTTCAAGGCCCGGCATGTGGCGGCGGTTGCCACCAGTGCGGTGCGGGAGGCGAGTAATCGCGAGGAGTTTGTCGCAGCGGCGCTCCGTGAGAGCGGGCTCAACATCCGGGTGATCGACGGAAACGAGGAGGCGCGGCTCACCCTCCTCGGCGTTCGGCGCGGACTCCGCGTTGGGTCGAGGCGGGTCCTGGTGCTGGATATCGGCGGGGGGAGCACCGAGTTCGTGTTGGCCAGGGGGGAGACAATTGAGGCGATGGTGAGCACCGGCCTGGGCGTCGTCAAGCTGACTGAGGCGCATCTCAAGAGCGATCCGCCAACCCCGGATGAGCTGGAGGCCATTGAACAGGTTGTCGCGGACCGAGCCGGACGACTTCGCACCGAACTGCCGGATCTCAATGGGGCGACGCTTATCGCCACTGCCGGGACCCCGACCACCCTTGCGGCGATGGATCTGGGGCTCACCGTCTATAGTCCCGCTCGCGTAAACGGCCATCGGCTGTCGATGACCCGGACAAGGCAACTGTTTCAGGCGTTGGTGACCAGACCGCTGGCCGAGCGGCGTGAATGCCCGTCCGTAGAGCCGGGGCGGGCTGATGTGATGGTGGCCGGTACCGCCCTTCTCCTGACGGTGATGGGCGTACTTGCCTACGACGAGTTCACGGCCAGCGACAGCGGTCTGCGTGAAGGAGTCCTCCTGGACCTCATCAGACAGCAGGCCGCGCAAGACTAACGCCGCTCTTTGTGCCGGCGCCCTGCCATGCCCGCACGATTTCGCCTTCTTTCCTTTGCGTTGACAACGCTCTCCGTTGTATGCTAAGGATGATTTCACCACAGGGGGATTCGTGAGCCGTGAGCCCATAGAACCACTCGATGGACACTGACAAAGTATTGGTATTGAATAACTCGTTTGAGCCCCTCCACGTCTGCACCGCGCGAAGAGCCATTATTCTGCTGTACACCGGCAAGGCCGAACGGATTGAGGACGGTCCGCGCGTCATCCACTCCCCTTCGATTGCCATCATCATTCCGGCCGTGATCCGTCTCCATCGCTACGTGAAGCGTCCTGTTATTCCCGCGGTCTCCTTTAACAAAAAGAATATCTTGAAGCGGGACGGCTATACCTGTCAGTACTGCGGACGAAACGGCGGCGAGCGGATGACCATCGATCATGTGATTCCCCGGTCGCTGGGCGGGCGGACCATCTGGGAGAATGTGGTAAGCGCCTGCCGCGCCTGCAATGTGAAGAAGGGGAGCAAGCCCCTGCACGAGGCCAGCATGAGCCTGCTCCGTAAGCCTGCCAAGCCGGTCTCGGTCGTCTATCTCGGCATCATGTTCTATTCCCCGCACGGGATCGGGTCCTGGAGCAAGTACCTCCCGCGCGGCGCAGGGGGGGAGCTGTCGGGCTCCCTCTCCTGACCACCCTTCCCCATGCCCAATTTCAAGCTCGTCTGCGACTATCAGCCAAAGGGCGATCAACCCCAGGCGATCAGCAAGCTGGTCGATGGGTGCCTGCAGGGCAGGCCCCACCAGGTCCTCCTGGGAGTGACCGGTTCGGGCAAGACCTTTACCATGGCGAACGTGATCGCGGCGGTCGAGCGCCCGACGCTGATTATTGCCCACAACAAGACCCTGGCGGCCCAGCTCTTTGAGGAGTTCAAGGCATTCTTCCCGCACAACGCCGTTGAATACTTCGTCAGCTACTATGATTACTATCAGCCGGAGGCATACCTGCCCGTTACCGATACCTTCATCGAGAAGGATTCGATGATCAACGATCAGATCGACAAGCTGCGCCATTCGGCCACCCGGTCGCTGCTGGAGCGGCGCGACGTGGTGATCGTGGCCTCGGTATCGTGCATCTACGGCCTGGGTTCTCCTGAAGCCTATTATGGGATGATGGTCTTCCTGGAGCGGGGGGGAGTATGTAATCGGGAGGCGATGCTCCGGAAGCTGGTGGAGATCCAGTATCAGCGGAACGAGTACGATCTGCACCGCGGAACATTCAGGGTCCGGGGAGACGTGGTGGAGATCTTCCCCGCCTACGCCGATACTGTAGTCCGGGTGGAGCTGTTCGGCGACGAGGTCGAAGGGCTATGGGAGGTGGACCCGGTGACGGGCGAGCGGATCGAGGCGCTCTATCGGGTGCCGATCTATCCGGCCACGCATTATGTCACCCCCCGCGATCGTCGAGAGGCGGCCTTTGCCGCGATCCTCGAGGAGCTGAATGAACAGGTCGCGTCGTTTGAGAAGGCCGGGAAGCTCCTCGAAACACAGCGGCTGAAACAGCGCACCTTCTTTGACCTCGAAATGATGCGGGAGATCGGAACCTGCAAAGGGATCGAGAACTACTCGCGCCATCTGTCCGGTCGGGCGACGGGCGCGGCGCCCCCCACGCTGATGGACTACCTGCCGAGGGATGCTCTGGTGATGATCGATGAATCCCACCAGACGATTCCGCAAATCCGCGGCATGTATCACGGCGACCGCTCCCGCAAGAAGACGCTGGTTGAGTACGGATTTCGCCTTCCGTCCGCCCTGGATAATCGACCGTTCACCTTCGAGGAGTTTGAGCAAGCCGTGCGTCAGGTCATCTATGTATCGGCCACGCCCGGCCCCTACGAACTGACGAAGGTCAAGGGAGAGATTGTGGAGCAGATTATCCGCCCCACCGGTCTGATCGATCCTGAGATTCAGATTCGACCGATCCGCGGACAGATCGATGATCTGATCGGCGAGATCCGGGCGGTCACCGCGAGAGGCCATCGGGTCCTGATCACGACGCTGACCAAGCGGATGGCCGAGAACCTGACCGACTATCTCGCCGAGGTCGCGATTAAGGTCCGCTATCTGCACTCCGATATCGATACGCTGGAGCGGAGTGAGATTATCCGCGAGCTGCGACTGGGGAATTTCGATGTGCTGGTGGGGATCAACCTGTTGCGGGAAGGGCTGGACATCCCGGAGGTCGCGCTGGTGGCCATTCTGGATGCCGACAAGGAGGGGTTCCTGCGCTCCGCGGGCTCCCTCATTCAGACGATCGGCCGCGCCGCCAGGAACGTCGAGGGGCGGGTCGTGCTCTACGCCGATACCATGACGGATTCGATGAAGCGCGCCATCGACGAGACCGAGCGGCGACGTGAGCGCCAAATGGCCTATAACCGTGAGTACGGTATCACGCCGGAAAGCATCAAGAAGTCAATCTCTACTGTCCTTTCGAGCGTCTGCGAGAAGGACTACTATACCGTTCCGGCGACGCCCGAGACCGAGGACGCCGATCGTGTTACGCAGGAAGAGCTGCCGGCCTACATCGAACAGTTGGAGAAAGAGATGCGGGCAGCGGCGAAGCGGCTCGAGTTTGAGCGGGCGGCGGAACTCCGGGATCGCATTCGGGAGATGGAGAAGCGCCACCTCGGCATAACAGAGGGTTAGAAGGAGGCGGAAGAGGGAAGCTGATCGAAGCGTAGAGCAGCAGCGGATCGAGGACTAGAGACAAAGATTCCTGTCTGTATGGACAGGGCGTTGAGAGGCGCTGAGCTCTCAGAGACAACAGGAGGGAGCGAGAATGAAAGGCAAAGTGAAGTGGTTCAATGTGACGAAGCGGTTTGGGTTCGTTGTGCGGGACGATGGAGGACAGGATGCATTCGTCCACGCGAGCGACGTAGAGGGAGGCGCGACCCTAAGGGAAAACGATACGGTCGAGTTCGACCTGGGTCAGGATGATCGTGGCCGCGCGAAAGCGGTCCGGGTCCGGGTCATACAGGGGTAATCACCGAGACTACACCTATCCGAACGCGCATTCGCTCAGTGTGAGCCGGAAGGTCCGTTGAGCGCGGATCTCTCCACTGCATAGTATTTGTCTTTTTGCAGATGTCTTCAAGGCGCTGCTCTGTGAAGCCACGCCGTCAACTCCGGTAACGGCGGGATCGGGCTTTCGCTCACCCATCCGCCGTTTATCGGTCAATCTATCCACTTATGCCTGTGCCCCTTTCCATGGCCGGCCTTAGGCGGGGGCCCCCCACCTTTCTTCATGTGACCAGGCGGGACCTTGTAGTAGGATGCGGGGACAGCGAGGACAGGTCGGGGGACCCGCTCCACTGCGATGAAGGTCCATGGACCGCTATAGTTTGCCGCCATGAACCAGGCACCGTTGTGGCGGGTATAGTATCGTCGGCCATACGAGAAGAAATTGACACTCAAGCCGGGCGCGTAATAGACCGGCGTACCGGGTACGACGACGAGCGGCGGCGGCGCTGCTATGGCAATCGGCGGCGGCGGGGGAGGTGACGGCGCCCCGATGTTCACACCGATGCTGAAGTTGTCCGCCCGGACCGGCAGCGGTTTCAGTGCCGGGCCTGAGGCGGCTACGATAACGATACTGGCGAAAATGAGCATACGCTTCATCTCAACGATCCTCCTCTGTTGTGTTGGGCCGAGAGTGTCGCGACATGACGGTAAAATCCTTCTGCCAGAGGTGACGTGCATAGATATTGCCAAGTACGCCGTGAACGGAACCTCTTGATTTATCAGGACTTCTGGCTTGGTGCATGGTGGGGTGATGTCCTGGATGTCCCGCAAATTTTACATTGGTGTGTAATCCCTGGATGGCGTTTATTCTGGAACGAACAGATGGCTTGGTCGGCGACGTCTCGCATCACGAGCCTGGAGTAGGCAACTTGATCGTGCTGCTCAGACGCTGCGAGAGATCGCCGGCAACATCCGCGTTGATTGTGTTGCCGGAGAGATAGACGGCGATGTCCACGTCGTGGAAGGCGTCAGAGTCGACAAATGACCCGTAGACATAGGCGAAGAGCACGTCTGGGTGCGGGGAGGGTTCGGCGACAAGCTGATCCCGGATCTGGCTGCGCTCCTCTGGGCTCAGCCGGAAGAGCTGTTTCATCCGAAGCGTGGGACCCGCCGTCATGCGATCACCTCGACGAGGTTACTATGGGGTGAAAGCGCCCGGTCGAAGGTCAGCAGCCGCGCCGGCTCGTACAGGGCCTGGGATGATGAGCAGCGGGTTGGGCGGCTGCCCAAAGCATCACGTGGGTGTCAAGAAGTAGGCGCACGACCCGGTCCTTCGAACTCGGCGATCACGTCCTCGGGCAGCGGCGCGTCTTACGGCGCCAGGATATTGAGTCCCTCTTCTACGGCAATTCTACAGAGTCTGCGGTCTGCCGATACAAAGGTCATGTTATCGCGCCGAAGGTTCAAAGCTATTGCGAGCTGGACGCTATCGACAGGCTTCATGTACCGCTTTAGGATGAGGTCCTCCGCTTTGATGATGTCCTTGGTGGTAATGTCCAGGATCGTTATGCCAAGCCTGTTGATGTCCTCGTAGAAGAAGGAACGTTGCTGGAGGAATTGTTCCTCGGTCGTGATTTTATCGATCTCGTAAAGCCTCTTAAGGTTAGAGATGATCTCGATGATCGTTATGGAGGAAATGAAGGTCGGCTGGTCGGTCGCTTCGAGAATGCGGCAGACAGAAGCTGTCCCTTTTTCGGACTGGTATCTTTTGAAGAGTGCGCTGGTATCGACAAAGTAGGGCATCAGCTATCGCCGGTCCCGTTCCTCGATCACTCGCTTCGAAAGAGACACGCCGATACCCGATAGGCTCTGCTGTATGTCCTTTAACGAGGCATTCGAACGTCGCGCCTTCTTCAGATGGCGGTGAAGTGCAGAGCTTATATGTGGGTGGTCCATGGTCTTTGCAAGGGCCTTTGCCATGGTAATTATCACCTCCTTCAAACCAGAGTGTATCAGCGTGGCAACTAAGAGGTCAAGGAGTACGCTGTTGCACAGCCATGTCTCGTTGGTCGAAGCTCACCACCGGTTTCGGTATGCCCGTGTTGCTCCCGCTCTTCCTGGCACGGGGCGCAGCGCCGGGCGAAGGGCAGGACCTGCAAGCGGGGTAGCGGGATCTCATCGCTGCAGCCGTGCTTGGCCGGCGAGGAGATCTGCCAGGGGCACCGGCGCCAGACGGTTTGCGGTCTCGGTCGCCTCAGCGAATGGCCAACGTGCTGCGGGAACTTCGTAGCGTACGATTGAGCGGGAGATACAGACTACCGCTGCGCCACAAGGCCAACCGTACGAAAAGATGAGTTCAAGAGACTCTCGCATAGACTGGCCCGTCAAGCTGCAGCTAACTTCGATTCAGAGAAGAACCGGGCCGGCATCGGCCGCTGTAATTCCCACACGATCGCCATGGGCCGCTCGCCACTATGCCGGACATACCGCGCTGGGCCCAGGAACGTGTAGGGCTGCGTCCGGTCCCCTTCTCTGATTCGTTGACGCACGAACAGCAGGACGTGACTGCCCGTACGTTCATGGTGAACATAGCGCTGCCCGGTCTCTGACTGCTCTGTCGTCGTGCTTTGCGACTCCCAGTGAAATAACGTCGGCGAGATCGCGTAATCCCTGTAGAGCGTCGTTGGTGAGTAGTGGGCTTCAGCCTTCTCCAGCGTAACAAATAAGAGGTCTGATTTGGTTTCTCGGTCATATTTTACTCCTTCCCGAATCCGGAACGGGCGACCTAAATCCATCAGACCAAATGCAGTGAGGACCTCGTCAAGCTGATACTGGCTGTGGATGCAAAGGGGCACCGGATGGGTCCGGCCCAAGGCCTGTTCCAGCGGAACGGGGAGGCTTGTTGCACGGTCTTCCAAAACGCCGAGCAGTTCCAGCAGTTCTTTCACAAACGCCGTATTTTGCCAAAGCTGTTCCAGTGCGAGCGTAAGATTCGCCCATTTCTGATTGGTTCCCCAGAGGCAGAAGTGGAGACCCAGCAGCATCCGGCGCTCACCTTCTGCGAGGGCTTCCGCAAGAGGCGGTTTGCCTTCGGTAAGACACTGCCGGAAGAAGGCGAGACGCCTCGGGTCATCCATGTGGAGAATTCGTCGAACACCGCGAGCAAGTATCGCCTCGTCCGGTCCGGGTGGGTCTGTTGGAAGCTCAACTCGCCTGCGCAACTCCGTCCAGGTCCAGCCGCGGACACGGTAAAGGTCTTCTGGATCGATTGCCGCTTCGCGTAGAAACTCCTGGAGAGCCAGGTCGCGCCCGAATGTCCGGAGCTCATTTTCGAGGCTCTTGAGGGTGCTGCCAACCGCACTCCTGACGTTATCAAGTACAAGTGCCGATGCGACTCGATCGAGCCGGATCGAGCAGCCCGGCGGCAGGTGCGGAAACCCCGCTTGGATCGCGGGACCTATTTCAGCTCGTGTTGCTCCCGTCAGCGCTCGGAAACGAAGGTCGAAGCGGAATCGCTGATGCGCTTGACCAATGAAGTCTAGAACGGTCAGACAGTTCTTCCCGTGCGCGTGCCGAAGACCGCGACCGAGTTGCTGAAGAAAGATGGTTGTGCTTTCCGTAGGACGCAGGAACAGTACGGTGTCGATCTCTGGAACGTCTACCCCTTCGTTGAAAAGGTCTACGGCGAATAGCACGTTGATGTTGCCACTTTTGAGGTCCCGCAGCGCTTGGTCGCGATCTCCGCGGCCAGTTTCCGCGGAAACGGCTAAGGCGGGGAGTCCGCTCCGCTGAAATTCGCGTGCCATGAACTCGGCGTGGGCAACGCTCACACAGAAGCCCAAGGCGCGCATGGCGCGTGGATTAGCGACCGTCTTCTCAATCGCGCTCACAATGAGCCGCACACGGGCGTGGTCACCCGTGTACAATTTATCGAGAGCCGCCGGATCGTAGCCAGCTCGCTTCCATCGCACTCGAGACAGGTCAACATCGTCATGAACACCGAAGTACTGAAATGGACAAAGAAGCCCACGATCGAGGGCTTCCCAGAGCCGAAGCTCCGCCGCAATGCGACCGTCAAAATATTCGAGTACATTATTGCCGTCGGCGCGTTCCGGAGTTCCGGTAAGACCCAGAAGCTCTCGCGGGGCCAGATGCGTGAGGAGGCGCCGATAGGTGGGCGCTGCAGCGTGGTGGAACTCATCAACGATGACGATCTCAAAGTAATCGCGAGGGATGCCTTCTATCTCGAGTGTGCTGAGGGATTGAATGGAACCGAACACATGCTGCCACTCATCGGGCCGGTGACCGTCGACATACAATTCCCCGAAACCACCATCACGAAGGATCGTACGAAACGTTCTCAAGGTTTGCTGCAGGATCTCTTTGCGGTGAGCAACGAAAAGCAGCCTGGGGTAGGCACCGGGCTTCTGCGCTGTGCTCCGCTTGTAGTCAAGCGCCGCAATAACGGTCTTACCGGTTCCGGTCGCGGCAACGACGAGATTGCGATGGTGATGGTGGCGTTCTCGCTGTCCCTGCAGTCGTTCGAGAATTTCGCTTTGATGTGGATAAGGATGCACATCCAGCGGGGCCAGGTCCAGAAAATCGGTTTTCTGTATGGCTCGTACTGCCTGATCGAATCGTATGCCGTCACGGTTAGAATCGTACGGTTCAAACGTTGGATCTTCCCAATAACTGTCGAAGGTCGAGGCGAATTTTTCGACGACAGGTCCGTTCGCAACTTGCGACAATCGAACGTTCCACTCGAGCCCGTCGAGAAGCGCTGAGTGGGAAAGATTCGAGGAACCGATGTACGCAGTCGAATAACCCGTGTCCCGGTAAAAGAGCCATGCTTTCGCATGTAGTCGTGTGCTCTGAGTTTCATAGGTGACTTTAACCTGCGCCCCCATCTCCACCAGCGCGTCGAGCACGCGCCGTTCCGTGGCGCCGATGTAGGTCGTGGTGATAACGCGCAGGGGGCGACCTTGCGCCAGGTAGCTCCGCAGCGGTTCGAGCAGGACCCGAAGCCCGTTCCACTTCAGAAATGCGCACAGCAAGTCGATCCGGTCTGCAGAAGGAATTTCTCCGGCTAGTGCGTGCCCAACGCGCGGCTCGCCGCGTGCATTAACGAGAAGGTCGGACTGTGATAGCGGAATGTCAGGTCGCTGGACTGATGGTCCGGCTTCCCTTCCACCAAGGCCTCCTAGCGTTCTGGCCACAGCGTACAGAACGCGGGCCGGGAGGGGAATGGCAGCAGCCGTCTCGAACTCATTGCTACGTGACGCGAGAAGACTCAGCAGTTGATTGCTTAGCGCGACTTGGCGCTTGATCTTCTCGTCATTAGGCAGTTCACGCAAGTTCCTCAGAAGCGCCTCAAATACGTAGCGGGCCAGGGTCTCATGCGAGTCCCCAGGGTCCATAGCTTCTTCGAAGCACTCGAGGCCCTCGCGCTTGGCAATAGCGACTGCTTCGACTAGCGCTTGGTTCACAAGCGCTTCATAAAGCCCAGGCCTAAGTGCCCTACTCATCGCTTGACGGCGACCTTCTGAACTCCCACGAAGTCGAGGGGCGTGGGCACATCCCCGTCCGCTTTAATGCACAGCTCGATGGCCTCCCGGATCCGCTTCATCAGCGTGTCCAGGGACTTTGCCTGTGTGTGGCATCCGCGCAGTGCTGGAACTGTCGCCGCATAGTAACCCGCGGCATCTCGCTCGATGACGACGTTAAGTTCGCGCACCATCCTCGCTCTCCGTTCGTAGTTCTACCCTTTGTTTTAGTGACGATTATGCCGGTTTCCGGTGCCAGGCGAATAGCCTCTAATGGGCATGCCATTGAGGATACTGAACGGCATATCACGACCCGATACATATGGCGACTGCGCCGCAACGCTCCGTCCCTGTGACCTGTGCTGTGGCAAAATGCTTTTAGCGATGAAAGAAAGGCTCGGGATGCTCAGGCGACTCACTGTAGCGTTCTGTCATCGGCATGTCAAGAAATCTCGACGATTCGCATATGTTGTGCCCGTAGGTGTCACAGAGCTGTTGTATATTATAAGTATTGGTAGAGCGGACGGACCGCACCTCATGCGAACAGAAGGAGGGGCCAACGATGAGCGATGTACGGGTTGCCGTACCGAAGTCGCCGAAGCGAATCAAGATCACGGACAGTGATGCGCTGCTGGAGCACGCGAAGGTATTACAGCTCAGGTCGCAAAGTCATGATTTGATCGACCAGGAGATGAGGCCCGCTCAACAACGGGTGGAAGAGGCCAAGCTCAAGCTTCGGGAGGCAGAGATCGCAGCAGAGCAGGTGAAGCTGGCGCTGGACGCCATCGGGCTGCAGGAACAGCGGGCCGTCGAAACATTTTACGCCGCCGTGCGGAAGGCAACCCCGCAGGTCCGGGAGCTGGCTGAACGGTATGGGGGTAATGTCTCTTTCACCTTCGACTCAAACGGGCGATCGGTGTGGGTCGTGGCGCTGTTCGAGAAATCCGCGCCGCCGGCAGTGAGAACGGTGCCGAAAGAAAAGGTGTCGTGGTCCTCCGGGTATGACGATCAAGAGGATGAGGATGACGAGGAAGGAGACGACGAGTCGTAACTGCGGTTACTCCTGAATCACGGCATCGATCAGGGGTGTGCCGGCAGTCCGTCCCGATCCCTGTTCACAGGGCTCGGGCTTCTCACCGCCTTATCTTCGAGAGTCTTCCCACTCTTCCTGGCAGGGGGCGCAGCGCTGGGCGAAGGGTAAAGCCTGCAGGCGGGGCAGCGGGATCTCCTCGCCGCAGCCGGCGCAGTGGCCGTAGGTCCCCGCCTTGTGACGCTGGATCGCCGCGTCGATCTAGGCAAAGGTTTTGTTGGACACTACTGGTCATCCGCTATAAATCACTTCTCCGTATTTTTTACACCTGCTTCTCTCCAGCAAGCGCGAGCCAGGGCAATGGCCTCTTGCGCTTCTGACCTGCCCGGCAGCCCTTCCGCTAAAGAGCCCGGCAACGCATCGGGGTACCGGGTTGGAATATAAAAGATATCCAGTTGGGCCAAATCGTCTCGTAAATGCTGAAGGCAATCCGGCGGCAGCAGTCCAAGCAGATCAATAACCGAGTGGGTACGAGGAACTGTTTTACCCAGATTTGTCAGCAGGGCCTTTATGTATTTCTCCACGCATTGCTGGCTGTGAAAACAGACTTGATTATAAATACCCTCATTTAGGGCAAGTTCCGCCATCCGTAAATCCTGCCGGGCAAATTCCAGCCAACGATCACCTGCCGTGTTCATAGACGATTTTCCCCTTGGCAACGATTTCTTCTTTAAAAAAAGGTCGATCAGTACACAATTGATCAAATTCCTCCGGGGTGTACACCATGATATCTATACCGACTTGAGGTTTAAGGAGTTTCCGAATATTTTTGATCCGTTGAAAAAAGGGCAGTTGGGTCCGTTCAACGATTACCAAATCGATGTCGGACCATTCGTGAACCCGTCCCTTCGCCAAGGTGCCGAATAAAATTACCTTTTCTGGGGGCCCGTGCTCCGTTAATAGGCGAACGTAGCGGTTCAACTCCTGATCCAGCAATCGTTTGCGCTCCGCCGAATATTGCCGTTTATCTGATTGATCAGTTATTCCTGACGTCATAGCCGTGTTCCTTATCCTGCGTTTGGGGAGCCCCAGGAGCCGAATGACTTGGCGAGTGCGGTGCACCGCTCCGTCCCTGTGACCTCTGCTGTGGAAGAATGTTCTCAGCGATGAACAAAAGACTCGAAGTGCTCAGGCGACTCACTGTAGCGTCCTGCCATCGGCATGTCAAGAAACCTCGATGGTCCATATTCAGATGAGCCGGACCATCGCCGCGACAACGCTTCTCGGGTCGGCGGGGTTCAGGGTCATGTGCCGAAGGTCTCTTTTGTGGCGTGCCGGACCAGCGGGGCGATGTCGAAATAGCGCCGCATGGTGTCGTCCATGATGTCGGTGCGGAGGTCGTCGTTGCAACTGAGCACACAGTCATTCCGCATCATCGCATGTCTGCCTCCCATTCTTCCTGACACGGCGCGCAGCGCTGGGCGAAGGGGAGGGCCTGGAGGCGGGGGAGCGGGATCTCCTCGCCGCAGCCGACGCAGCGGCCGTAGGTTCCTGCCTTGTGGCGCTGGATCGCCGCGTCGATCTGGGCCAGGAGCTGCTGTTGCTGCGCCACCATGGCCAGGCTGATATTGCCTTCCGGCGCCGCGCCCCAGCCGTGCGAGCCCGGCGCGTCCCGCATCTGCGACTCCTCCCGCCGCTCGTGGAGCGCCTGGCGGATCCGCGCAACAAGCCGTTCACGCCGCTCGGTCAGCAACGCTAGGAGGTGCGCACTCCTGGTCTCTGAATCAATCTCTGTCTGATTACGCTGGTCCACTGATGACCTCATTCGGAAAGCGCCAGTGAAAGTGCGGACTCCTGGCTGCTTCCTTGCAGCCGAGCAATGAGGCCCGTGTAACGCTGCTGGATCTTCTGGTTTTTTACGGCGATGGCGAGCGCCTTCTTGGTCCCGACCAGGACGGCCAGCCGCTTGCCCCGCGTCACGGCAGTGTAGAGGAGGTTGCGCTGAAGCATGACGTAGTGTGCCGTGTGGATCGGGATAATCACGACCGGATACTCGCTGCCTTGGCTCTTATGCACCGTAACAGCATAGGCGAGCACTAACTCATCCAGCTCATTGAAATCGTAGGTGACCTGACGGTCGTCAAACCGGACGGTGACCTCGCGGTCCTCCAGATCCAGCTTGACGATCCGGCCGATGTCGCCGTTGTAGACGTCCTTCTCGTAGTTGTTCCTGATCTGCATCACACGGTCCCCCAGCCGGTAGAGGCGACCGGCGCGAAGCAGCTCCGGCCCGGAAGGGTTCAGGAGCGCCTGCAGCGCCTGATTCAGTTGCATGGCGCCGATCGGTCCTTTCTGCATCGGGGTGAGGATTTGCAACTGCTCCAGCGGGTCCACGCGATGCCGTGTCGGCAGACCGCTCGACGCCAGCTCCAGGATCGCTGCCTGGATCTCCAGGGCTCCTTGCTTGACGAGCAGGTAACAGTCGCCTCGTTCCTGCGCCTCCCAATCAGCGCAGAACGGGAGTTCCCCGCGATTGATCCGATGGGCATTGACCACGATCTGACTCTCCCGGGCCTGCCGGAAGATCTCAGACAGCCGGATCACCGGTATGAGGCTCGACGCGATGATGTCGCGCAGCACCGCACCCGGCCCGACCGATGGGAGCTGGTCCACGTCACCCACCAGAATCAGACCGGCAGCCGGAGGGATCGCCTTCAGGAGGGAGTTCATCAGCACGATGTCGATCATCGAGGCCTCGTCTACAATGACCAGGTCGGCCTCCAGCGGTCTATGCTGGTCCCGCTTGAACCGGCCGTCCTTCGGGCTGAACTCCAGGAGCCGGTGGATGGTCTTGGCCTCCCGACCCGTGGCCTCGCTCATCCGCTTTGCCGCCCGCCCCGTGGGAGAGCAGAGGAGCATTTGACGGTGCTTCTTGTCGAGGATTTGCAGGATGCACCTTAAGATGGTGGTCTTGCCGGTGCCGGGGCCGCCGGTGATGACCAGCAGCTTTTCTTGAATCGCCTGACGAATCGCCTCTTGCTGCTGCGCCGCAAGCTGCAGCCGGTTGCTCTGCTCCACCCAGACGATAGCGCGCTCGATATCGATGTCCGTCGGGAGCGAGCCGCCTTCAGCCAGCGCCAGCAGGCGCCGCGCGACTCCTTCCTCCGCCGCATACAGCGGGGCGAGATAGACCGCCATCCCTTGCGGTGCCGGCTCACAGATGACGCGCGCCTCGCCTCGGAGCCGCTCGACCGCCTGAGTCACCAGATCCTCGTCCACCTCCAGGATACCGGCGCTCGCTTTCGTGAGGCCGTCAAGGGGATAGAAGACGTGACCCTCCCCGGCCAGTTCGTTCAGGACATGGATGACCCCAGCCTCCACCCGCAGGGGCGAATCCGCCTCGATCCCGATCGCCTGGGCGATTCGGTCGGCGGTCTTGAAGCCGATTCCGTAAATATCCTTGGCCAGCCGGTAGGGGTTTTCCTGAACAATCGCAATGGAGGACTTACCGTAGGTCTTGAAGATCTTGGCGGCATAGGCGGAGGAGACGCCGTGGCCCTGCAGGAAGATCATCACCTCCCGGATCTCTTTCTGCTCCTCCCAGGCGGTCCGGATTCGGAGAAGTCGGACCTCCCCGATCCCATCTACGGCGAGCAGGCGGGAAGGCTCCTCCTCGATGATGCGCAGGGTGTCGATACCGAAAGCCACTACCAGCCTTCCGGCGAAGACCGGACCGATCCCTTTGATGAGGCCGGAGCCAAGATACTTTTCGATACCGGCGAGCGTCGCGGGGGTGATGGTCTCGAACGTCTCGACCTTGAACTGTTCGCCGTATCGGTTGTGCTGAACCCACTCGCCGGTCAGCTTGAGGGTTTCGCCTGGTGTGACGGTCGGAAGGTTGCCCACAATGGTGGCCAGGTCGCGGCGCCCCGACACCTGGAGCCTGGCCACCACATAGTGGTTTTCCTCATTAACATAGGTGATCCGCTCCAGCGTCCCCTGGAGTGTGTCGTATGACCGCGCAGGCATCAGGACGCTACTCCGATCTGAGGGTTTAGCCTGTCACCTCCTCGTACCAGGCCATCTGGATCGCTTCCAGCTTGGCCTCCGAGACGCCGTTGGGGTCGTCGTCGAAATCGGCGAGATCGGTGACCCACTTCTCCAGCGTGGTGAACGGGACCTCGATGGGGTTCTGCTCAGGATGCGACTGAATCAGGGCCTGCGCAATCTCGTACGTGTCGTCCCAGTACAGGCTCATCTTCCTCAGCGTACCTCTTCTATACGGTTATACGGTCGCCTTCGGCGCGTTGGCGCATCGCTGCGCTACGGCCGACCAATCGATGCCCTTGAAAAATGCCTCAATGTAATCGGCCCGCTTCAGCCCGTAGTCGATCATGAAGGCGTGTTCGAACACGTCCATAATCAGCAGCGGGACGCCCCCGGCCAGGTGCCCTGTATCGTGTTCACCGATCCAGGCGTTGCACATTCGATTGGCGACCGGGTCCAGGTACAAGACGACCCAGCCGATCCCCCTCATGGCGCCTGTCCCCTTGAAGTCCTTCTGCCAGTTGTCGTAAGACCCGAAGTCGGCGGCGAGCTTCCCGTATAGCTCCGAACCTGAATCCAGGCTGTTCCCACCCTTCACCATATTCCCGAAATAGTACTCGTGCAAGCGCATTCCATTGAATTCCCAGCCAAACCGCCGCTTCAGTTCCGCATATTCCGGCGTGGCGGCCTTTCCGTCCTTGAGCATCTGGTTCAACGCATCGGCCAGCTTGTTGGTGTTCGCGACATACCCCTGGTAGAGCGTAAAATGGTTTTTCATGAGCGGATCGCTCAATCCCTCGATTCCCAGCAACTGCTCGTAGTTACGTGCCTCGTACGCCATGGGTTACTCCTCCTTTGACAAACTGATACGACAGGTGAAATTATGAAACGTCTTTCTGGAAACGTGTTGACAGTCAAGGTACCTGAGCCGGCCCGGATCAGGCCACACATGACTAAGACCGATATACTATCGCAAAAGAGGAAAAAACGAAAGGGCGCGAGACCCTCGGTTGCGCCACCCGGATTGCACGAATGGGCGCTTCAGGTTGACAGGGTGAGACCTTTGTGTCTACCATAAGGTCAACACCCAACTGTGATACCGGCTCTGAGAACGAACCCGCATGGGCGTCACGCCCTAGAGGAAGGGAACGCATGATTACGATCACTGACTCGGCAAAAAAGAAGATCCTTGAGCTTATGCAGGCCGAGAGCCAGCCGGATATAGGGGTGCGTGTATTGGTGACAGGGGGGAGCCCTGGAAGCTTTCGCTATGGGCTTGGGTTCATGGCCGGGAAGGATAAAGCAGCCGATGACACCGTGATCGATGCTGGTGGCTTTAAGGTCTACGTCGATGCTGAAAGCGCGCCCAAACTGCAGGGCGCGACCGTAGACTTCATCGAGGGGATCAACCAAAGCGGCTTTAAAATCGACAACCCGAACTCCGGATGGAAAGACCCTGTCGCGGCAGCCGTCCAGCGGGTCATCGATACCCGGATCAATCCGGGTGTGGCCTCGCATGGCGGATCCGTCACGCTGCTTGACGTGAAAGACGGCATCGCCTACATCACGTTCGGGGGCGGGTGCCACGGCTGTGGGATGGCCGACATGACACTGAAGCAGGGGGTTGCTGCGGCGATCCAGGAGGCGGTTCCCGAGATCCGCCAGGTCCTCGACACAACCGACCACGCGAGCGGTACCAACCCCTACTACCAGGCGTCTGAGAGCGGAGGCGCGTCTCTGGCCTAATCTGTACGCTGCGCCGTTGCGAGCTACTTTGCCTCCTGCTGGCTGGGCGTCTTCTCAGCCAGTACGGTCTTGATGTCGTTTACCATCACCTGCGGAACCAGCGAGCCCGCGCTGTAGATGTTGCGAACCTGCCCTTCGCCGTCCACCAGGAAGACCTTCAGGACATGGCGGTACCGGCCGGTAAAGCGACCGGCCTCGTCGTAGATCTTCGCCCGATCCTGCCCATAGCTCTCCAGCGCCATTTTGAGAACTTGCTGGGAGGGGGCCGTCAGCAGGTGCCAGAATGACGGTTCCGCCCCGAAGGCCCGTCCGTATTTGACAAGCTGCTTCGGCGTATCACGTTCAGCATCCAGGCTGATAGAAACGAGTACGGCCTGGTCCAGCAGACCCTCGCGCCGCAGTTGCGCTTGAAGCTCCCGGAGCGCCATACCGGCCAGGGGACAACCGAGCCGGTCGGCGCAGGCTGTGTAGATGAAGCTGACGACTGCTACCTTACCGCGCATGAGGGACGCGGTGTTCACGCGGCGGCCAGAGGCATCGATCAGAACGACTGGCGCCACGCGCGAGATGACCGGCAGGTCGTAGGTCCCGACGGCCGGCGGGGTGAAGTTGGGCGAGAACACGCCCTGTATGTAAGTTTCTTCCAACTCCGGGGTTTGATGAGCCTCGGCTGCCGGGAAATCCGGCGCGAGAAGGGCCACTGTAATCCACGCACCCACCAGCATCGGCCACTGCCCCATGCGCCGCCTGCACGCCCATGTCCACGAAAGTTGCCGCTCCCAGCAAAATCCCCCCACCCCCCCTTTATAAAAGGGGGGAAAGGGGGGATTTGAAGACGGGGGCTGGAGACTTTCCAACCAACGCATGGCTATTCAGACTTGGCGCGGAGCGCCTTGCTCCCGAAGTTCATCAGGTGCGCCCGACCCACGGAGTTGAAGTCGGTCGTGAACTTGTGCACGAGCTTCCCGTTCTCCCAGGCATAGGCTTTGAGCCAGTAGTCGCCGGGCTTGTCCCACTTCGAGAGGAGCGAGTTAGTGACATAGAGGCGCGTACCATCCCACGATTCCGAGACCATATTGGCCGTCTCGCCGACCCTGATCTGTTCGATCAGCTTCGGTTCGAAGGGATTAGAGATATCGTAGACTCGTAACTTCCCGTCCATGAACGACGCCACGTACAGCTTGCTGTCGTCCGGCGCGATACTGATATCGACCGGAAGGGTATCGCCAAGATCGGCGACGGACCTGGCGGCCCAGATCCCGTCCTCCTGCTGGTGGATGAGGACAAGCTGGTGGGCAAGCGCCGCCGCTGTGAAGGCGTAGTAGTGATTCGGCTGGAGCGCCCAGCGCAGTTCCAGCGGAGCGCCTGGGACTTGCAGGACCTGCAGCGGCTTGCGGGCATGGAAGTCCCAGACCACCACCGTATCGCCGAACTCCTTCATCGCCTCTGTATCTTTGATCAACTCGCCGAGCGGCCGCATAAAGTTCTTCTTGCCGGTGAAAGAGGAGGTCAGCATCCGGTTCAGGTTGATGTTGACCCGCACATCATAGCCATACGGCGCCTCCTTCGGCATCCAGATCGTTCGGATAAAACGCCCCTCGTTGGAGTACTCCGCCAGCCCTGTCCTGCCGGAGCTGTCATTCGCGTTCGAGAGTGCTGTGATCAACATCCGTCCCGGCAGGGCATAGAAGGTGTGGGGACCGACCAGGCCGCCTGTATCCTTCACGAAGCTCGTGATCGTCTTGACCAGCTTGGGCCTGGCCGGATCTGAGGCGACATCAAAGATGAAGATGTAGCTGTCGTCCAGCCCACCCGCCCACAGATGCCGCCGGTCGTCGGTGAACCCGGCGTGGTGGGCCTCGTGCCGCCCCGGAACCGGCGCCCGATGGATGATCTGCCCGTAGGTCTTGGACTTAGGATGTACGTCGACGGTCACGAGGCTGTCGTTGCCGTCGCCCACCCCCTTGATTCCCAGCGTCCAGACGTAGACGTAATCCTCCTGCCCGGTCACCTTCGGGAGGAACGGCGACTGGCAGGTCTCATCGGCGAAGGCCGACCCAGCCATCAAGGTGATAGCCAGCAGCCAGAGCCATCCTCTCGAGCGAGTGACGAATGTTGTGTGTTTCATCTGTGCCTCCTCTTTGGGGGTCGCTTCCCTGTTTTACTCCCGACCAAGCCAGCCTGCTCACGCTTCACCGTTAAGTAATGAACTTATTCTTTCACAGCCTCTGATCGGCGTCAAACCGTCGCCTTTTCAGCAGCCGCTTTTACACCTCCTTGACGCGGCGGACATCGATTTTAACGGCATCTTGACTTGACCCGGCTCTCACCACGGCGCTACGTTGATGGTAGGAGTAAATATCCGAGGAGGGACATGATGTTGGACCTCATGTATGTCGCGTTGATCCTGGTCCTGTTCGGGCTGTCGTGGGGGCTCATCAAGCTGTGTGAGCGGCTGTAGGAGGAGCACATGACGTCACTCTATTGGTTGGGCGGGATTGTGGCTGTTTCGCTGCTGATCTACCTTGTGGTTGCGCTGCTCAAACCGGAGGTCTTCTCGTGACCGCAAACGGCTATCTGCAGTTGGGCCTGTATCTCGTTGTTCTGCTCGTCCTCGCCAAACCGCTCGGCGCCTACATGGCCCGCGTCTACGAGGGCCGGCCGTTCGGCCTGGATCGGCTCCTGGGGCCGCTGGAGCGGTGGATCTACCGCCTTTCTGGCGTCCGTCCCGACGAGGAGATGCGGTGGCAGAGTTACGCATTGGCTATGATGTTATTTAATCTGGCGGGGCTGCTGGCGGTCTATGGCCTGCAGCGACTGCAAAGTCTGCTGCCGCTCAATCCTCAGTCGCTCGGACCGGTCTCGCCAGACTCGGCCTTCAATACCGCTGTGAGCTTCGCCACCAACACCAACTGGCAGGGCTATGGCGGCGAGACAACGATGAGCTACCTGACCCAGATGCTGGCGCTCACTGTCCAGAACTTCGTGTCGGCAGCGACCGGCATGGCAACTCTTGTGGCCTTCATCCGCGGCTTGGCACGCCGCTCAACGCAGACCATCGGCAACTTCTGGGTTGACCTGACGCGCAGCACGCTCTACATCCTTCTGCCGCTCTCCCTCGTCCTGGCTATGATGCTGGCATCGCAGGGGGTCGTACAGACGTTCGGGCCGTACGCCAGGGTCAGCGTCATCCAGCCGGTGAGCGTCGACGAGCCTGTCGCTGACGCGGACGGCAAGCCGGTCCTCGACGAAAAGAGTCAGCCCGAGACGCAGCAGGCTACGCTGACAGAGCAGGTGATCGCGCTCGGTCCCGCCGCCTCCCAGGTCGCCATCAAGCAGCTCGGGACCAACGGCGGCGGCTTCTTCAACGTCAACTCGGCCCATCCCTTCGAGAACCCCACGCCGCTCTCGAACTTCCTCGAACTGCTGGCCATCCTGTTGATTCCTGCCGCCCTCTGTTACACCTTCGGGGCCATGGTGAGCGACACGCGACAGGGGTGGGCGGTACTTAGCGCCATGACCATCATGTTCATCGGCCTGCTCGCCATCTGCGTCGTCGCGGAGCAAGGCGGCAATCCTATGCTTAGCAGGCTGGGGATCGATCAGGCGGCAAGCGAACTCCAGGCGGGCGGCAACATGGAGGGGAAGGAGGTCCGCTTCGGCATCGTCAACTCCGCGCTCTGGGCGACTGCCACGACCGCGGCCTCAAACGGCTCAGTGAACTCCATGCACGACTCCTTCACGCCGATCGGCGGGCTCATGCCTATGTGGCTCATACAACTCGGCGAGGTCGTGTATGGCGGCGTCGGCTCGGGGCTGTACGGTATGCTGGTGTTCGCTATTATCGCCGTGTTCGTGGCGGGCCTCATGGTGGGGCGGACGCCCGAGTATCTGGGTAAGAAGATCGAAGCCTACGAGATGAAGATGGCCTCGCTGGTCATCCTGATCCCTCCCGCCATCGTGCTGCTCGGCACCGCGGTCGCGGTCGTTACCAGTGGCGGCAAGGCCGGCATCCTCAATCCCGGTCCCCACGGCTTCAGCGAGGTCCTGTATGCCTTCTCGTCGGCCGGAAACAACAACGGCAGCGCATTCGCGGGTCTCGGCGCCAACACCCCCTTTTACAATATCTCGCTCGGGGTTGCGATGTTCTTCGCCCGGTACTGGCTGGCCATTCCGACCCTGGCGATCGCGGGATCGCTCGTCGGCAAAAAGCTGGTCCCGCCGGGGGCCGGGACCCTCCCCACCCACACGCCCCTCTTCGTGGCGCTCCTGATCAGTGTCGTGGTCATCGTGGGGGCGCTTACCTTCATCCCTGCGCTGGCCCTGGGCCCGATTGTTGAGCATCTCATGATGCGCTCATCAGGGTAAGGAGAAGTGAATATGGTCACTCAACGTAAAGCCCGGTCGTCATTCGATCCCGCCATCGTGCGTCAGGCGGTCGTGGACACCTTCCGCAAACTCAGCCCCAAACGCCAGGTGCGTAACCCGGTCATGTTCGTCGTCTACGTCGGGTCGATCCTGACAACGGGGCTGTTCGTCCAGGCGCTTGTAGGCTCGGGGGAGGCGCCGGCCGGGTTCATCCTGGCGGTTTCGCTCTGGCTCTGGTTCACGGTGCTCTTCGCCAACTTCGCCGAGGCGATGGCGGAGGGGCGGGGCAAGGCGCAGGCGGCATCGCTGCGAAAAGCGCGGCGCGACATCCAGGCCAAGCGCCTCGTGCGTCCTGAGCGGGGCGCAGACTACGAGGCGGTGGCGGCGACGGCGCTTCGGAAGGGTGACGTGGTCCTGGTGGAGGCGGGCGACACCATCCCAGCCGATGGCGAGGTGATCGAAGGGGTCGCCTCGGTGAACGAGGCCGCGATCACGGGCGAGAGCGCGCCGGTCATCCGCGAGAGCGGCGGCGATCGCAGCGCGGTGACCGGCGGGACCCAGGTCCTCTCGGACTGGCTGATCGTGCGCATCGCGGCGAACCCCGGCGAGGCGTTCCTGGACCGGATGATCGCGCTGGTCGAGGGCGCCAAACGTCAGAAGACCCCCAACGAGATTGCGCTGGACATCCTGCTGGCCGCCCTGACGATTATATTTCTCCTGGCGACGGCGACGTTGCTGCCGTTCTCGCTTTTCAGTGTCCAGGCAGCCGGGCATGGGAGCCCGGTGACAGTGACGGTCCTGGTGGCGCTGCTGGTCTGCCTGATCCCGACCACCATCGGCGGGCTGCTCTCCGCCATCGGGATCGCCGGGATGGACCGGATGATCCAGGCGAACGTCATCGCCATGTCGGGCCGGGCGGTGGAGGCTGCCGGCGACGTGGACGTCCTGCTGCTGGACAAGACCGGCACCATCACCCTCGGCAACCGCCAAGCCACCGCGTTGCTGCCGGCGGAAGGGGTGGGCGAGCGGGCCCTGGCGGATGCCGCCCAGCTTGCCTCGCTCTCGGACGAGACACCCGAGGGCCGCTCCATCGTCGTCCTTGCCAAAGAGAGGTACGGGATCCGCGAGCGCGACCTTCAGGCGCTTGGCGCCACGTTCATCCCGTTCACCGCCCAGACGCGGATGAGCGGGGTCAACCTGAACGGTCGCGAGATCCGCAAGGGGGCCGCCGACGCCATCGAGGCCTCTGTGCAACGGTCCGGGGGGAGGTTTCCGATGGACGTTCGCGCCAAGGTGGACCTGATCGCCAAGCAGGGCGCGACGCCCCTGGTGGTGGCCGACGGCGCCAACGTGCTTGGCGTCGTGCAGCTCAAGGACATCGTGAAGGGCGGCATCAAGGAGCGGTTCCTTGAGCTGAGGGGGATGGGGATCAAGACGGTCATGATCACCGGCGACAACCCGCTGACGGCGGCCGCGATCGCCGCCGAGGCTGGCGTTGACGAGTTTCTCGCGGAGGCGACGCCCGAGGCGAAGCTCAAGCTGATCCGCGACCTGCAGGCGCAAGGCCGCCTGGTAGCGATGACGGGCGACGGGACCAACGACGCCCCGGCGCTCGCCCAGGCGGACGTCGCCGTAGCCATGAACACCGGGACGCAGGCGGCCAAAGAGGCCGGGAACATGGTGGATCTTGACTCGAACCCGACCAAGCTCCTCGAGGTGGTGGAGACCGGCAAGCAGATGCTGATGACGCGGGGCGCCCTGACCACCTTCAGCATCGCCAATGACGTGGCCAAGTACTTCGCCATCATCCCGGCGGCCTTCGCCACCACCTACCCGGTGCTGGGCGCCCTCAACATTATGCGGCTCGCCACGCCGGCGAGCGCGATCCTCTCGGCCGTCATCTTCAACGCGCTGATCATCATTGCGCTGATCCCGCTGGCGCTTCGAGGCGTGCGCTATCGGCCGGTCGGGGCGGCTGCGCTGTTGCGGCGCCACCTCTGGATCTATGGGGTGGGCGGGATCATTGTCCCGTTTCCAGGCATCAAGCTCATCGACCTGATCCTGGCCGCCCTCGGGCTTGTGTAGCGAGAAGCAGAGGAGGTTCTGGTATGCTGAGTCATGTTCGACCGGCGCTCGTATTGCTCATGTTCTTCACGATCCTGACCGGTGTCGCCTACCCGCTCCTGGTTACCGGAATCGCCCGAGGGCTCTTTCCGAGCCAGGCAGATGGCAGCCTGATCGTCCAGGACGGTAAGGCCGTCGGCTCCGCCCTCATCGGGCAGCCCTTTGACGGCCCCAGGTACTTCTGGGGACGGCCCTCGGCTACCGCGCCGTTCCCGTACAATGCCGCCTCGTCCTCCGGCTCGAACCTCGGCCCGACGAACGAAGCGCTGCGCAAGGCCGTGAAGGAGCGCATCGAGGCGCTGCGTGCGGCCGATCCGAACAACCCCGCCCTCATCCCGGTGGATCTGGTGACGGCATCCGGAAGCGGGCTCGACCCGCACCTCAGCCCGGCGGGTGCGCTGTATCAGGTGCGCCGCATTGCGCGGGCGCGCGGGCTCGACGAGGCCGCCGTGCGCCGGCTGGTCGAGGCGCAGATCGAACCGCGCCTGCTCGACATCCTGGGCGAACCGCGAGTCAACGTGCTACAATTAAACCTAGCGTTGGATGCCATGCGATAGTACGGATCTCCCGTGAGTCATGACTGTCATGCCCGAACATCGACCCGACCCTGAGACCCTACTGGCCCGCGTGAAGGCGGAAGAGGCGCGTGAGAAGCGCGGCAGGCTGAAGATCTTCCTGGGCGCTGCCGCGGGTGTCGGCAAGACCTACGCCATGCTGGAGGCCGCGCATGAAGCGCGGACCGAGGGCGTGGACGTTGTGGTGGGCTGGGTGGAGACCCACGGGCGACCTGAGACCGAGGCCCTCATCGAGGGGCTCAAGGTGCTCTCGCCTCGCCGCTTCGAGTATCGCGGCACCAAGCTTGCTGAGTTCGACCTGGACGCCGCACTCACCCGCCGCCCCACGGTGATCCTGGTCGATGAGCTGGCCCACACCAACGCGTCAGGCGCGCGGCACATCCGGCGCTGGCAGGACGTCATGGAGTTGCTGGAGGCCGGCATCCACGTCTACACCACCCTCAACATCCAGCACCTCGAGAGCCTCAACGACGTCGTCACCAGGATCACCGGCGTGCCGGTGCGCGAAACGGTTCCCGATTCCGTCCTCGAAGCGGCCGATGAGATCGAGCTGATCGACCTGCCCCCCGACGACCTCCTCCAGCGTCTCAAGGAAGGTAAGGTCTACGTCCCGGAGCTGGCGAAGGAGGCCATCGACCACTTCTTCCGGAAAGGCAATCTGATCGCCTTACGGGAGTTGGCGCTGCGGCGCACGGCGGACCGTGTGGACGCGGAGATGCGCGCGTATATGCGCGACCAGGCCATTCCCACGACCTGGCCCGTCGCGGAGCGGCTGATGGTCCTGGTCAGCCCGAGCCCTCACGCGGCCCAGACCGTCCGCGCCGCCAAACGGATGGCGACGGCGCTGCGGGCGGAATGGATCGCGGTGTACGTCGAGACGCCCGCGCATGCGCGGCTCAGCGAGACGGACCGCAGGCGCGTCGGCGAGACACTCCGGCTGGCGGAGACGCTGGGGGCGGAGGCGGTGACCGTAAGCGGATCGCGGGCCAATGAGAGCGAAGAGGTCCTGCGCTACGCCAAACAGCGCAACGTCACCAAGATCATCCTGGGCAGGCCGACCCGCTCCCTGTGGAGGCGGATCACGGCGGGTTCCATCGTGGACGCCCTGATTCGCGGCAGCGGCGACATCGATATCTACGTCATCAGCCGGGAGGCGATTCCGGATAAGCCGGCGGCCCGGAGACGCCCCGCCCGGGAGCCGGATTGGCCCGCCTACGGCCGCGCCACGGCCGTTGTCGTGCTCTGCACGGCGCTGGCCCGGCTGATGTACCCGTATTTTGAGTTGTCCAATCTCATCATGGTCTATCTGCTGGGGGTGACCGCTGTCGCCGCACGGTCCGGGCCAGGCGCCTCGGCCTTCGCGTCGGTCCTGAGCGTCGCAGCCTTCGATTTCTTCTTCGTGCCCCCCCACCTCACCTTTGCGGTAGCCGATGCCCAATACCTCATCACCTTTGCGGTCATGCTGGTGGTTGCGCTTGTCATCAGCGGGCTGACGGTGCGCATCCGCGCCCACGCAGAGCTGGCGCGCCAGCGCGAGCGACGGACCGCGGCGCTGTACGCACTGAGTCGGGAGTTGGCCGGCACGCGAGGCGTGGACAATCTCCTGCGGGCCGCCGGCCGACACATCGCCGAGACCTTTGGCGGCCAAGTGGCCGTGCTGCTGCCGGACCCGGCTAGTCACCTCAGCCTCCAGACAGCGCTCTCAGGCCAGTTCGAGATAACCAGTTCCGAATTGGGGGTGGCCCAGTGGGTGTACGAGCATGGGCAGATGGCCGGACTCGGAACGTCAACGCTACCCGGGGCCAAGGCGCTCTACCTCCCGCTGATGACGTCGCAGGGAGCGCTGGGCGTGCTGGGGCTGCGGCCGGCGGATCTCGACTCGCTGCAGGCGCCCGAGCAGTTGCACCAACTTGAGACCTTCGCCAACCAGACTGCCCTGGCGCTGGAGCGCACCAGGCTGGCCGAGGCCGCCCAAGAGGCGCAGATTCGCGCGGAGGCAGAGCGGTTGCGCAGCTCGCTCCTGAGCTCGGTGTCCCACGATCTCAGAACGCCCCTCGCCGCCATCACCGGGGCCGCAAGCAGCCTGCTGGAAGGTGACAAGATACTCGACGACCAGACGCGGAAGGAGTTACTTGAATCGCTCTCCGAGGAGGCTGAGCGCCTCAATCGTCTGGTGAATAACCTGCTCGAGATGACGCGCGTTGAATCCGGAACCCTTCGGGTCCGGAAAGAGTGGTATCCGCTGGAGGAGGTCGTCGGCGCCGCGCTCGGTCGCCTTGCGAAGCCCCTGCGCGACCGTCCGGTGTCCACGCGGTTGCCGGCAGGCCTGCCCCTCGTCCCGATCGACGATGTCCTCCTCGAGCAGGTACTGATCAATCTTCTGGACAATGCGATCAAGCACACGCCGGACGACAGTCCTCTGGAGATCGCGGCCTGGACGGAGCAAGGCGGAGTCACTGTGGAGATCGCTGACCGCGGTCCAGGGCTCACGCCTGGCGATGAAGAACGGGTATTCGATAAGTTTTATCGTAGCCCGGGGCTCAGATCGCGCGGGGCCGGTCTTGGGCTGGCCATCTGCCGGGGTATCATGGAGGCGCACGGCGGCCGCATCTGGGCCGAGAACCGGCAGGGGGGCGGCGTGGCGTTCCGTTTTACCATCCCGCTGAGCGGGACACCTCCGGAGATGGAAGAGGTCGATGTCTGATTTTCTGGAGAGTAGGGCGTCCGCAGCCGGGGAGCTCGGATCGGGCGAAACGAGCGGGCCGGCCGTCGTGCTCATCGAGGACGAACGACCGATTCGGCGCTTCCTCCGCGCCACCCTGGTGAGCCAGGGGTACCGGCTCTTTGAGGCGGCCACAGGTGAGGAAGGCTTGGCGGAAGCGGCCGTGCGCCAGCCCGACGTCGTCATCCTTGACCTCGGTCTGCCTGACATCGACGGCCTCGAGGTCATCCGGCGGTTGCGCGAGTGGACCGCTGTTCCGATCATCGTCCTCTCGGCGCGAGGCCAGGAGTCCGATAAGATTGCGGCTCTGGATGCGGGCGCCGACGACTATGTCAGCAAGCCGTTCGGGATCGGCGAGTTGCTCGCCCGTATGCGGGCAGTCCTGCGACACGCAACGCGCAATCCGAAAGAGGCTGCCAATTCAACGTTCGTTGTGGGTGACCTTTCCGTAGATCTGGCGCTGAGAAGGGTTGTCGTCGCGGAGAAGGAGGTCCACCTGACCCCAATCGAGTACAGATTGCTGACGACGCTCATTCACTATGCGGGAAAGGTCGTGACCCAGCGACAGTTGCTGAAAGAGGTCTGGGGCCCGCACCAGACCGAACAGCCGCACTACCTGCGGGTGTATATCGCCCAGCTCAGATGCAAGCTGGAAGCCGACCCGGCGCGCCCGCGCTATCTGCTGACCGAACCCGGCGTGGGCTATCGCCTGGCATCGGAATAGTCGCCGCCGGCTAGTCCCGTTCGTCGTCCAGGCCGCCCAGCGCCAACGCCGGGTGGTCGGCCGTGCTCAGTGGGTGGAAGAAGAGGCCCCCACCGGCAAGCGGACAAATCGCCCTTGACTGGTCCGGCTCCAGGATATAGTCTTCCCAAAAAGTAACTGTCCATCATGTCTTGTCTTGCTTGAGGCTTTAAGGTTGATGCGTTCCGCATCGCGCAATTGGTCGCACGCGGATACAAGTTGCGAGATACAGGCGTGTGCCTTGCGTGTATCTTGCCACAGGTATCGTGTACCGAATCTTGATAGAATGCCCGTTTTGCGCAGGAGTGATCATGACCGTTCCTCCGTTGTTCGCGGCCCTGATCCTTGGCATTGTCGAGGGGTTGACGGAATTTTTGCCTATCTCGAGCACCGGCCACCTGATCCTGGCGGGCGATTGGCTGGGCTTCAACGACGAGAAGGGGAAGGTCTTTCACGTCCCGATCCAGACCGGCGCCATGCTCGCGGTGGTGTGGGAATATCGAGCGCGCTTCGGCGGAGCGCTTGCGGGGCTTTTCACGGAGCCAGGCGCGCGTCGTTTTGCTGCCAATCTCCTGGTGGCCTTTCTGCCGGCGGTGGTGCTGGGCCTGCTCTTTGGCAAGCTGATCAAACAGCATCTGTTCGCGCCAGAGCCGGTGGCCATCGCCTTTATCGTCGGGGCATTGATCATTTTCTGGGCCGAGCGCAGGCAGAATCACGTGCGAATCGACAACGTCGATGCCATGACCACCCTCGATGCTTTCAAGGTTGGTGTTGCGCAGTGCTTTGCGCTGATCCCCGGAACCTCGCGTTCCGGCGCCACAATCATCGGGGGCATGCTGTTCGGCGTATCGCGCAAGGCGGCTACCGAGTTTTCGTTTTTTCTTGCGGTACCGACGCTGGTCGCCGCAGGCGCCTATGATTTGTACAAACATCGGATGCTTCTCTCAGACGCGGACCTGCCGACCTTCGCGGTGGGCGGCCTGCTGTCTTTTGTCTCCGCTTTTGTGTGCATACGCTGGCTGATCCGTTATGTCAGCCACCACGATTTTAGGCCCTTTGCCTGGTATCGCATCGCCTTTGGCGGTATGGTGCTGCTGATGGCCTACACCGGGTGGGTGGAATGGTCGAGTGAGTGAAGCCGTAGCGAGAGAGCGGTCTTCAGGGTCTTGTCCTCCACTCTGTTACCGAACTTCCAACTCAGGCGAACACTCGAAGCCGACCCGGCGCGCCCGCGCTATGTGCTGACCGAACCCGGTGTCGGCTATCGCCTGGCCGCGGACTAGCCGCTCGCGGCTAGGCGGATTCGTTGTCCGGGCCGCCCAGCGCCAGCGTCGCGAAGGTGTCGGCGAGTCCTGCCGTCACGCGAGTAAACGCGGGATACATAAGCTTCTCGGGGGTATCTTTGCGGGTATGATAGTAGGGGTAGCGGTAGAAGGCCGTATCGGTGACCATGATGGCGCGATAGCCTTGCCGCCAGAACGACCAGTGATCGCTCCAGGCGACCCCCGGGACAAAGCGGGTGGTCGCGATATGTTCGAGCGGAAAGTCCGAGTGGAGGCGGAACGCCTGCACTGCGCGGCGCATCAGGGCGCGGGAGCGAAAGTCGGAGACGAAGGTGATGAAGTTGCCCTGGCGCGGATAGAAGAGCTGGAACAGAGGCGGATAGTGCTGGCTGCCGGGTTCGTCCCGGTAGTAGCCGATCGTCTCCAGCGAGACCATCGCGCGGATCGCATCGCCGCGCGCCCGCGCCATCTTGGCGTAGGCCTCGCTCCCGTGCTTGCGCCGGAAGAAGAAGGGCGGCTCCTCATTGACGAACGCCACGAAGCGCACCGTCACCGCCGGCGTCAGCTCGGCGAACAGTCGCGACAGTTCGAGCATGGCGGCGACACCGCTGCCGTTGTCATTGGCGCCCGGACTCCCCCGCACCGAGTCGTAATGGGCGCCGACCAGCAGGATCTCGTTGGGCCGCGTGCTCCCGAGTCGGTTGATCTCGAGATTAGCCCATTGGCCGCCGGATACGGTATACCAGTGCGGGATCACCTGATAGCCCTGGCCGCGCCACTCCTCCTGGATATAGTCGGCGGCGGCGCGCAGCGCCTCCGGCCGGAAGACGTTGCGCTCGCCGATCTCACCGGCGAGGCGCTCCACGTGGGCCCGCAGGCGTGAGGCTGAGATCTGCGGGCGAGGCTCATAGTTCCCAGGACTGGCTTTAGCGTGTGCGACATGGTATCATCCGGTAACGTCAGATCGCGCCGCGCTCGATCCCGATCGATGCGGGCTTGCAATATGCGTGTGCTGTCCACATATTATTTTACATCAGAGCATATGGAGAGGACACTATTAATAGGAGGAGGGATGTGATGAGGCAGATCGTGGCGTTGGGTATCGCCATGCTTCTGATCGGGTACAGCAGCCAAAGCTGGGCCGCATCAGAATCGGGCAGGCCGCACAGTACGCTCAGGCAGGTCGGTACAGGGCTCGGAAGCGCCATAGGGACATTCGTCTATTTCCCGTTTAAGGCGACCTTCTGTATTCTGGGCGGGCTGGCAAGCGGCGTCACCCTGGTGGCTGCGGGCTCCGAGCAAGCCGGGAGAGTCGTGGATACCGCCTGTCGGGGGTCCTGGACGATTACGCCGGCCAACGTAGCAGGCGAAGAGCCAGTGTACTTTGTGGGTAATCCCCATGCGCAGCAGTGACGAGCGCGCTGCCATTCTAAACTTTCCTTTTGGAAAAACGCGCCGGGCGTGCTATAGTTATTTGGATTTGCTGTAACGAGATCGATTAAGGCCTTGACGCAGGCCGACCCCGAGCTGGGACCTACACTCCTGCACGGCGACTTCTCCGGCGATCCCACCGTCAACCTACGCACACTGACCGGATAAACCTCTACGGGTATGTTCCATCCTTCCATGGGACAGGCGTACCCAAAGACAGCACAAGGAGACTCATGTCGTTTTCGTCATTCTCACTTCACGCGAACCTGTTGAAAGCCATCAGCAACATGGGGTTTGAGCACCCCACGCCGATCCAGCGCCTTGCTATTGCGCCCCTCCTGGAGGGTCGTGACGTCATGGCCTCCGCTGTGACCGGGAGCGGTAAAACCGCTGCGTTCCTGCTGCCAGTCCTCCACCGCCTCATCGAGAAGCCCAGGGGAACCACGAGGGCGCTCATCCTGGCGCCGACCCGGGAGCTGGCTGCGCAGATCACGGAACACCTCCACGATCTTGCCGCGCATACCCCTCTGAAGGGTGCGGCGGTCTACGGAGGCGTATCGATGGCGCCCCAGGAAAGCGCGTTCCGCAAAGGCGTCGATGTGCTGATCGCGACTCCAGGTCGACTCCTCGACCACCTCCAGTATCCGTACGCGCGTCTGGGCGGCATCGAGCACCTGATACTCGACGAGGCGGACCGGATGCTCGACATGGGCTTTCTACCCGATATCCGCCGCATCCTGCAGCGCGTTCCCAAACAACGGCAGACGTTGTTGTTCTCGGCGACCTTGCCCGCGCCCATCGTGGAGCTTGCCGGGGAGATGTTGCAGAACCCGGTCTCTCTGAACGTCGAGCGGAAGGCCGCGCCGGCGACGGGGATCACCCATGTTGCCTACCCCGTCCCGCATGAGCTGAAATCCACCCTCTTTCTGGAACTGGTGCGGACCAGCGCGTCCAAACACGTCCTGGCCTTCACCCGCACCAAGCACCGGGCCGATCGACTGGCCGGCTTCCTCGAAAAGCACGGTGTCACGTGCACCAGGATCCACGGCAACCGCAGCCAGGCGCAGCGGACCGAGGCCTTGGCCAGCTTCAAGAGGGGGCGGTGCCGCGTCCTGGTCGCAACCGACATCGCCGCCCGCGGCATCGACGTGGAGGCGTTGGGCCTCGTCGTGAATTTCGACGTCCCCCCTCTGCCCGAGGATTACATCCACCGGGTCGGGCGCACGGGACGCAAGCAAGCGACGGGCGACGCCTACACCCTCGTCTCGCCACACGAAGAGGACAGCCTCCGCGCCATCGAGCGCGGCATCGGCGCACGCCTGCCGCGCCAGAAGGTCCAGGGGTTTAATTATGCCACGGCGCCCACTGAGCGTTTTGAGGTCCCCATCGCCGAACGCATTACCGCCATCCGCGCTCGCAAAGCGGAGGAGCGGGTTCGGGCGAAGGCGAATGCTGCGCGCCGCGCTACGCAAGGGATCACGGCGGGTCCGGCCGGAAACGGGACAGCGGGGCAGAGAACCAGGAGCTATCGCCCGGCCGGCCCAAGCCGTTGGGCCGGAAAGCCGGTGACGGGGCAGTCCTTCCGTCGCCCTGTTGCAGCGCGCTCGAACGGGAAGTCCGTTTAGCGCGGCAATGGCTCCACTACGGAGACACGGAGCGCTCGGAGAACTAGAATACGTCGGAATGAGCTTCGCGGTCGCTTGACCGCGAAGCTGTAGTCCCCTCTGGGTCTTGCCACCGCCTGGCTTGGGCTCGCCCCGCGGGTCCCCCCTCCAGCGGACTGTGGGCCGCCCTGCTGTCTGACCTTCGCTCACTCACTCCCCTTTGTCGCCTCAGTCCCGTCTCTTCCACCAAAGCAGACAGGGCTCTTCGCTCTACGCCTCGCCTTCGGCGCCAGTTCCCCGGACTTGGGGGGCTTCCTCGCCCCTTGCGCAACGCACAGCTTACTAGGCCCCCTGTCCTTGTCACCGTTGTCTGAAGCGAGTATACTTCCGTGTCAATGCCGAGGATATTCGACCACAGGGAGGTCTCCTCATGGTGACGGTGCCCCAGTCAGGCATTCGAGATAACCATACTCGCGGGACGCTTGCGGACTTCCTCAGGAGCAAGATCCGTCACGGCTCCCACCTGTCCGTCATGTCCGCCTACTTCACCATTTATGCCTTCGACGCCCTTCGCGACCACCTCAACTCCATCGATCACCTGGATTTCCTCTTCGGCGAACCCCGATTCGTCAAGTCCCTCGACCCGGACCGGACCGACAAGAAAGCGTTCCAGATCGAGGACGAAGGCCTTCACTTGGCCAATCGGCTTGAACAGAAGCGAGCCGCCAGGGAGTGTTCGGAGTGGGTCAGGCAGAAGGTGGCAATCAAATCGGTCAAAGAGACGAACCTACTGCACGGCAAGATGTACCACATCGCCAAAGACGGCATTGAAGATGCCATCCTGGGAAGCTCGAATTTCACCGTTCGCGGTCTTGGCCTGGCCACCAGCGGCAACAATATCGAACTCAACCTCGAAGTTGACAGTACCCGCGACCGGCGCGACCTGAAAGCCTGGTTCGATGAACTGTGGAACAACGATCAGCTCGTGGAGGACGTCAGGCAGGACGTCCTGCTCTACCTGGAGCAGCTCTATCAGAACCACTCGCCGGAGTTCATCTACTTCAAGACCCTGTTTCACATTTTTGAGAAGTTCCTCGGCGAGCAGGAACGGGGCGGGTTGCTGGATCAGGCGATCAACCTGGTAGATACCGACATCTGGAAGACACTCTTCGAGTTCCAGAAAGACGGGGTCAAGGGGGCCATCAATAAGATCCTCAAGCACAACGGCTGTACCCTGGCCGATAGCGTCGGATTGGGGAAGACCTACGAAGCCCTTGCCGTCATCAAGTATTTCGAACTGCGGAATGAGCGGGTCTTGGTGCTCTGCCCGAAGAAATTGCGGGACAACTGGACGGTGTACCAGGCCCACAACAATAGTGAGCTCAACCCGTTCGTGAAAGACCGGTTTGCCTACACCGTACTCTGTCACACGGATCTGAGCCGGGATGGCGGTAAATCGGGGGATATCGACCTTGCGACGCTCAATTGGGGCAACTTCGGCCTCGTCGTCATTGATGAGTCGCACAACTTTCGAAACAATACAAGAGGACGTCGGGATGAGGACGGGAACATCATCCGCAAGAGCCGCTATGAGCGGCTTATGGAGGATATCGTCCGTACGGGGGTTAAAAGCAAAGTGCTGCTGCTCTCTGCAACCCCGGTCAACAACGACCTCAAGGATCTTCGCAATCAAATCTATTTCATGACCGAAGGCCGGGACGACGCCTTTCGAGAGTCGATCGGAATTGGCAGCCTGCAGGAGACCCTGCGCGCCGCTCAACTGCAGTTCAGCCAATGGGCCAAGAAGCAGACCGCCCACCGCAGGACCAATGACTTGCTGGAGCGCCTCAGCGCTGCCTTCTTTACGCTCCTCGACGAGCTGACGATCGCCCGATCCCGCAAACACATTCAGAAGTATTACAAGGATGCCGTCGCCGAATTGGGCGGCTTCCCGGAACGACTGAAGCCCGTTTCCCTGTTCCCGGAGATCGATCTCGCCAACAAGTTCATCTCCTACGATCGGTTGAACCAGGAGATCCGCAACTACCGGTTGTCTCTGTTCAATCCATCCAAGTACGTGAAGCCCGAATTTCACAGCCGCTACTTTGAGCAGGCGATATTGCCGTTTACCCAGGAGGAACGCGAGTTCTTCCTGATCGCGATGATGAAGGTCAACTTCCTGAAGCGTCTCGAAAGTTCGGTCAACTCCTTCGCGATCACGATGGACCGGACGATTCAGAAGATCACGGCGCTGGAAGATAAGATCTCCGCCTTCAAGCAACGGCAGGACCACAACGGTGAGTTGACGCCCGATGAGCTTCGTCCGGAAGAGGAGGACGATCCCGACCTGCAGAGCGCCTTCGACGTAGGGGGCAAGCTGAAATTCCAGCTCGCACACCTCGACGTAGACCGGTGGCTGGCAGACCTCGACCAGGACAAGAAGCAACTGCACCTCCTGTATCTGGCGGCCAAAGACGTGACGCAGGAGCGGGACGCGAAGCTTCGCATCCTCAAGGAGTTGATCGAACGCAAGGTCCGCGCGCCTTCCATGAATAGACAGGGTAGGGCCAATAAAAAAGTACTCGTCTTCACGGCCTTTGCGGATACCGCCGGGTATCTCTATAATGCGTTGCGTGACTGGGCGAGGGAGGAACTGGGTATCCACGTGGCCCTGGTATCCGGCGGCAGCCTTGGGAACCAGACGACCTTCGGGAGCAAGGACTACCACCACATCCTGACCAATTTCTCCCCGGTAGCCAAACGCCGGAACAAGATGGCCGGCATGCCGCAGGACGAAGAGATCGACCTGCTGCTCGCGACGGACTGCATCTCCGAAGGCCAGAATCTCCAGGATTGCGACTACCTGATCAACTACGACATCCACTGGAACCCGGTTCGCATCATCCAACGGTTCGGCCGCATTGACCGGATCGGAAGTCAGAACGAGTCGGTGCAACTGGTCAACTTCTGGCCGACCCCTCACCTCGACCAATACATCACCCTGAAGCATCGCGTCGAAGCCAGGATGGCCCTGGTAGATATTGCGGCAACCCTCGAAGACAATATCCTCCAGACCGAGGAACTCCGCGGCCTCATCAGTGATGACCTGAAGTATCGGGACAAGCAGTTGCTCCGCCTCAAGGACGAGGTGCTCGACTTGGAGGATTTCAACGAGACGGTCGCCCTGAACGAATTCACTCTGGATGACTTCCGGATCGAACTGACTAAGTATATCGAGGCAAATCGTACGCTCTTGCAGGAAGCCCCGCTCGGCCTGTACGCCGTGGTCCCCCCCGACGCGCAGATTCCGGTTGCGGCCCCCGGGGTGATCTTCTGTCTCCGGCAAAAAGCTCGGCCGGAGGGTGGTGACGTGATCAACCCCCTGCAACCCTATTTTCTGGTCTATGTCCGGGAGGACCGAGAGGTCCGATATACTTTCGCCCAGCCCAAGCAGACCCTGGAACTGTTCCGTGCCCTGTGCGCCGAGAAAACGAGCCCCGACGAACACCTCTGCATCCTGTTCGACCAGCGCACTGGAAATGGCAGCGACATGAGTGCCTATAAAGGTCTGCTCGATAAAGCGGTCCAGTCCATCGCGAGCACGTTCCGCCGCCGTGTCGCATCCGGGCTTCAATCGGGTCGGAGCTTCGTCGTACCCAGCCGCGAGGCGCAGGTGGACGAGGCCACCGATTTTGAACTGATTACCTGGTTGGTGGTCACCGCAGCATGAGCGACGAGGTCGTCAGACAAGCCGTTGCAGCGGCCCTCTGCGATCTCGACGCCTCGCCCCTGGCCGTTGGCGCAACATCCCTGTTGGCGGCCTTGGGCTATCGGAGCGACCGGAGCATCGCCCTCACTCCCAACTCCTCCGAGCATTTCCTTGCCACCTATGCCGCGGGACGGCCGTTCCGCCGGGATCGCGCCCTGGTAGATCACTGGACCGGCATCGATCCGTTGTTTCAGCTTACCGCTGAGGAGATCACCATGACGGCACAGACCCGACTGGCCTTTGAACCCACGGGCAAGTGGAACCACGCAATCATTGAGTCATACCTCTTCTTTGCCATCGAACTGAAGCAAGAAACGTATACTCGTACCCAGTTGGCGGAGCTGACTCGGGAGATCAATCGACTCTTTCCCATGCCGGTCATGCTGCTCATCCGCCACGGCCGGTGCCTGACCGTCGCCGTCATCAACCGCCGCCTGCATAAGAAGGATGAATCGAAGGATGTGCTGGAGAAGGTCACTCTCATCAAGGACATCAACCTGTCGAAACCTCATCGCGCCCACGTAGAGATTCTAAGCGATCTCGCGCTTCCCTCGCTGTTGGCACGATACAGCGTGACCAACTTCGTGCAGCTTCACGAAGCCTGGCAAAAGACGCTGGACAGCTCGGAACTGAACAGGCGCTTCTTCCGGGAAGTGGCCAACTGGTACTTCTGGGCCTCCCGGCAGGTCACCTTCCCCAAGGAGGCCGACCCTAACAAAGAGGTCCGCAACGCTACCAGCCTCATCCGCCTGATCACCAGGCTCATCTTCTGCTGGTTCATCAAGGAAAAGGGTCTGATTCCCGACGACCTGTTTCGCCAGGAGAAAGTCCGGCAACTTCTCACGGACCTGAGCCCTAAAGAGAGCACCTATTACAAAGCCATTCTCCAGAACCTGTTCTTTGCCACGCTCAATCAGGAGATGGGCAAGCGGGTATTCCGAAAGCGGACCAGGCAGCCGGGCGGCCGCGACCAGCATTACCTTATCACCAACCTGTACCGCTACGAGGCGCTGTGGCGCGACCCGGCCCAAGCCCTGGAACTGCTCTCAGATATTCCATTTCTCAACGGCGGACTCTTCGAGTGTCTGGACAAGGAAATCGACGAAAAAGGGACCCGCCGCGTCATCCGGATCGACGGCTTCTCCGACCGGGACGACAACGACGTCTCTATCCCTAATCTTCTCTTCTTCGGCGAGGAACAAGAGGCGGACCTCAACGAGGTCTATGGGACGACCGGAAAACGGTACAAGGTCAGCGGACTGTTGCACATCTTCGACCGTTACAAGTTTACCGTCCACGAGAATACGCCGATCGAGGAAGAGGTCGCACTCGACCCGGAATTGTTGGGCAAGGTGTTCGAGAACCTGCTGGCCAGCTATAACCCGGAAACCCAGACCACGGCGCGGAAGCAGACCGGCTCCTTTTACACCCCGCGCGAGGTCGTCAATTACATGGTAGATGAGGCGCTGATCGCCTATTTGGAGTCCAAGCTGACCGCTCCGGATATGAATGCGCGTCTCCGGCACCTGCTCGCCTACAACGACGACCCCCACCAATTCTCCACGGATGAGGTGGGCACGCTCATCGAGGCCACTGACCATCTGAAGATTCTCGATCCGGCCTGCGGCTCCGGCGCCTTTCCGATGGGCATTCTGCACAAGCTGGTCTTCATCCTCGGCAAGCTGGACCCGGGGAACGAGCGTTGGAAGGCCAAGCAGATCGAGAAGGCCTCGGAGATTCCCGATATTACCGTACGAGAGAAAGTGATCGCCGACATCGAGCAGGCCTTCGGCAAAAACGAGCTGGACTACGGGCGTAAACTCTACCTTATCGAGCACTGCGTCTACGGGGTGGACATTCAACCGATCGCCGTCCAGATCGCCAAGCTGCGATGCTTTATCTCGCTTGTCGTCGATCAGCGTGAAGACCAGAAAGCCGACAACCTCGGCATCCGGCCGCTGCCGAACCTCGAAACCCAATTCGTGGCGGCCAACACACTCATCGGAATCGATCGGCCTGGCCAGCAACTGCTCCGGAACCAGGAGATCGACCGGTTGGAAGGCGAGCTGCGGCGAGTTCGCGACCGACATTTCAATGCTCGTACACCGGCAACCAAGCGGAAGTACCGTGAAGAGGACGCTGTGCTGCGTCGGAAGATCAGTACCCTCCTGGAAGCGGATAAGTTGTTCCCGCACGAGACCGCCGAGCAACTCGCCAAGTGGGATCCTTACGATCAGAATGCGTGCGCGGCGTTCTTCGATCCGGAGTGGATGTTCGGCGTCCAGGACGGATTCCACATCACCGTCGGCAATCCGCCCTACGTCCGTGCCGATGAGCAGAGCGAATGGAACCAGTGCCAACGTCAACAGATCCTTGCCAGCAAACAGTACGAAACGCTTTGGGAAAAGTGGGATCTCTTCGTCCCATTTATCGAACGGGCGTATAAACTCCTCAAACCCGGTGGCGTAACCACACTCATCGTTTCCGACGCCTTCTGCCACGCTAAGTACGCGCAGAAGCCACAGAACTGGTTCTTGAAAAACGCCCGCATCCTTCGCCTCGACTTCTGTAGCGACCTCCAAATCTTCGACGCCGCCGTCCACAACCTGATCTATTTGTTCCAACGTTCAGACAGCGCACAAAACGTTCCCGAGCGCCGGGTCCATATGGCGCAATTCGGAAACGTCGCGCTGTTGCCCAGCGACGAACAAACCAAGCTCACGCATCGGGCGTTTTTCCCGGAAGAGGTCCACTGCGAAGGTTTCTCTAACCCGACTCTGCCAATCGGCTCCATCTGTTATATTAGCTACGGGTTGCGGCCGAGCAGCGATGAACACGAAGCAAGAGGAGAGTTCGTAACTGCTGACCTTGTCTCGCCAATGAAAGATGAAATTCACTGTAAGCCTTACGTTGAGGGAAAGCATCTTGCGAACTGGCTGCCAGCAACAAACCTTTGGCTAGAGTGGGGTACTGCACGTGCACCAGCCAGGTTCTGCCGCCCAACTTTCCCGGAAATGTATGAAGTATCGGAGAAGATAATCGCTCAACGAAGCCCAGGGCCAGCGGAATGTGTCAATGATTTTGAGACACCTGGT
>CABIKM010000036.1 GCA_902196205.1 Candidatus Methylomirabilis lanthanidiphila
TAGTGGAGGGGGGTGGGGGTCCGCCCCCCTCCCTAAGCCCGGGGCCGTCGCGGAGGGTCTCGAGCAGATGGGGATTCGAGGACGGAAAGGCCAAGAAGGGGCGAGGGAGAAGGAAGGAGGTAGGGTCATGAAGTATGTAGCTGCGATTGGATGTGCGGTCCTGATGGCGGTGTCTGGAGCGTCGCAGGCATGGGCTCACGGCGGGAGCATGGGTGGGATCACAGAGAATGATCTCTGCTCGATGGAGAAGGGGCAGTATTTCATCCATTTCAGCGCTTATCAGCATGCGACTGCTGGCGCGGCCACCCAGCTTGCTCAGGCCAAGGGACTCAAGGATGCGGATCTAAGGCGGTACCTGGATGCCATGAAGGAAGAGTTTCAGTCTTATTGTCGGGATATTCCCAAGACGGGGAAGGCGACGTTGACCTTTGATCTGATCAGCGATGCGCTTCGAAGGATTCCGGTGGCTGTCCGCGTCGTCGAGGCCTCGGAGCGCGGCGACTCCGAAACGGTCCTGTATATTCCGCAACAAGTTTATCCTTCAGGTGTCGTAAAAGCGGAGACGGATTTTGCGAAAGCAGGGAAATACAGGGCAGTCGTGGAAGTTGAGGAACACGCGGCGCATGGTTCCCACGCCGGAGGCGCCGCAGAGGTGGTAGGCCATGGTCACGATGGTGATGGGGCCGCGGCGGTGACCGAGACACACGTCAGTACGGCAGAGGAGGAGGCGTACCATGCCTATGACTCCACCTTCGGCTTCCCCTTTACAGTTGGACTCAAGACAACAAGAAGTCATGGTGGCGCTTCGTCGTCTGTGATGAGCAATCCAGCGATTCTGGTGACGGCCGTTGCAGGTATGGCCATTGGTACCGTACTCTATGTAAGACGAAAGAAGAAAGTGGCCTGAACATACTCTTGACAAAATGAAAGATCAGCGGCAGGCTCCACCAACCGAGTTGCGGAACGCGACTGATTGTGGCGCCCGGGAGGATGGCTTGTAGTTCCCGACTGATCGCGGCGACACAAAAGACATCCATAACGCGCTATGATGTTCGAAACATCCGCCTGAGAAACTGGCCGGTGTACGAGGTCGGGTGGGTCGCCACCTCCTCCGGGCGTCCCGCGACCACAACCTGCCCTCCGTCGTCTCCGCCCTCCGGGCCCAGGTCGATGATCCAGTCGGCTGTTTTGATCACCTCCAGGTTGTGCTCGATCACCAGGACGGTATTGCCGGTGTCGGTCAGACGGTGCAGGACCTCCAGGAGCTGGCTGATGTCGTGGAAGTGCAGCCCGGTGGTCGGCTCATCCAGGATATAGATGGTCCGGCCGGTCCCCCGTTTGCTGAGCTCCCGCGACAGCTTGACCCGCTGCGCCTCGCCGCCAGACAGCGTCGTGGCCGACTGCCCCAGCTTGATGTAACCGAGGCCCACGTCAAACAGGGTCTGGAGTTTCTCCTTGATCTTAGGGACCGGCTCGAAAAAGCGCAGCGCCTCCTCAACCGTCATGTCCAGGATCTCCGCAATACTCCTGCCCTTGTAGGCGATCTCGAGCGTCTCCCGGTTGTATCGCGCCCCCTTGCAGACATCGCAGGTCACGTGGACATCGGGCAGAAAGTGCATCTCGATCTGAATCAGCCCGTCGCCCTGGCAGGCCTCGCATCGGCCGCCCTTGACGTTGAAGCTGAAGCGGCCCGGCTTGTACCCGCGCATACGCGCCTCCGGCACCAGCGCGTACAGCTCCCTAATGAGACTGAAGACCCCGGTATAGGTAGCAGGGTTGCTGCGAGGGGTGCGGCCGATGGGCGACTGATCGATGTCGATCACCTTGTCGACATGCTCCACGCCGAGAATCTTGTCGTGCGCCCCCGGTCGCTCCCGGGAACCGTAGAGGTGGCGATCCAGCGCCCGCCGCAGGATCTCATTCACCAGGGTGCTCTTGCCGGAACCGGACACGCCGGTCACACAGGTCAACACCCCAAGAGGGATCTCTACCTCTATATTCTTGAGGTTATGTTCCCGCGCCCCGACGATGGTCAGGACGAGGCCGTTTCCCCTCCGTCGAATGGCAGGGACAGGAATGGCCAGGCGTCCCGACAGGTACTGACCGGTCAGCGAACGCTTGTGTCGGATGATGTCACGCGGGCTGCCGCACGCCACCACCCGCCCGCCGGAGACCCCTGCGCCAGGACCCAGATCGATGACGTAGTCGGCGTCGCGGATCGTCTCTTCGTCGTGCTCGACAACCAGGACCGTGTTGCCCAGATCGCGGAGCCGCTTGAGGGTATTCAGGAGGCGGACATTGTCCCGTTGATGCAAGCCGATGCTGGGCTCGTCCAGGATGTACAGGACGCCGACCAGCGAGCTGCCGATCTGGGTCGCCAGACGGATTCGCTGCGCCTCTCCGCCGGCCAGTGTGGCCGCAGTCCGGTCCAGGGTCAGGTAGTCGAGGCCGACGTTGACGAGGAATGTCAGACGCTCCCGCAGCTCCTTCAGGATGCGGCGGGCGATCTCGCGGTCTTTCTCGCTGAGCTGGAGGTCCTGGAAGAACTGAAGCCCCGCCTTCACCGAATACCGCGTCACCTCCGCGATCGACTTGCCGTCAATCTTGATGGCCAGCGACTCACGCCGCAGGCGCGCCCCCTGGCACGTCGGGCATGGGCGGACACTGGCCAACCGCTTGACGTAGTTCTCGATCTCCTCCCGCACCTTGGAGGACGAGGTCTCCTTGTAGCGTTGGTCCAGATAGTGGATGTTCGGACTCCCGTGCCACGGCTCCAGGATGCCCGGCAGGTCGTCCATTCGCCCGTCCAGCTTGGTGCCCAAGCCGTCGCACGTCGGACAGGCGCCGTGCGGATTGTTGAAGGAGAAGATGCGAGGGCTGACTTCCGGATAGCTGACGCCGCAGTCGATGCAGGCCAGTCGCTCGGAAAAGATCAGATCCTTCGACGGCTCGAGGAGGTTGACGACCACAATCCCCTCGCTGAGCTTGAGCGCGGTCTCAAGCGAATCGGCCAGCCGTTTTCGAATATCGGCCTTCAGGATCAGCCGATCCACCACGACCTCGATCGTGTGCTTCTTATTCTTGTCCAGCTCGATCGTCTCCTCCAGCTCCCGCAGCTTGCCGTCGACACGAACGCGGACGAATCCCTGCCGGCGCAGGTCGACGAACACCTGGCGGTACTCGCCCTTCCGCCCCCGGACGACCGGGGCCAGGATCTGAAACTTGCTGCCATCCGGCAGCGCCAGCACCTGGTCCACGATCTGCTGAACCGTCTGCGACGCGATCGGCTTGCCGCACGTGTAACAGTACGGCTTACCGACCCGGGCAAACAGCAGGCGGAGGTAATCATAGATCTCCGTCACCGTCGCGACGGTCGAGCGGGGATTCTTGCTGGTGGTCTTCTGCTCGATGGAGATTGCCGGCGAGAGTCCCTCGATCAGGTCCACGTCCGGTTTATCCATCTGCTCCAGGAACTGACGGGCGTAGGTGGACAGCGACTCGACATAGCGTCGCTGCCCCTCGGCATAGATGGTATCGAAGGCTAACGACGACTTCCCGGAGCCTGAGACGCCGGTGATGACCACCAGCTTGTCCCGCGGGATCTCCAGGTCAATCGACTGCAGGTTATGCTCTCGCGCGCCACGGATCACAATCTTATCGCTCGCCATAACGTGATTGACCCCTACAAATTAGGCACTTAGGTTGAAGACTGAAGGCTGAAGGCTAGACACTATTTCGCAAGGCATGAATCAAGCCATTCAGGACCTTCTCGGTTTCGACGACCTTTGGTTCGATCAGAGAGTAATCCTTAATTGGGCAAGAAGCCCAAACGCGTCGACAAACGTAATTGATAGTGCAACTCCCTCACGGATCCGAAGGCTATAGTGAGAAATCGGAGATAATCTGCCTCGCTGTCGCGAGCACAACCCTCCACGATGTTGGAAGGAACTGAAACTGCAGCCCGCCGTATTTGAGGAGTCAGTACAAACATCTCTGTTCTTGGAAACCCGGCGGTTACCCGATAAACCAACATTGCTACTTCATCAGCCAGCTCAAATGCCCGAAGTTTTGTGTGATCACGCATGACTTATTCCTAAAAGCCTTCAGTCTTCAGCCTGTTTACCTGCTGGCGCTAAATTTTTATTATAACCGATTCTTATCACCTCGTGTAGTATCCCACAAGACCTTTGCAGTCCATTCGTGGTTAGTTTATCGAACCCATACAGTCTCTTGTCGAAATTCCGTTGACAAGTCTGAGCAATGGCAGGAAAATCTCGCATATTGTGTGAATTTTTGGGCTGGTGCTGTTCAGACCAGCCTAATCGTAGTTCGGGCATAGACCTGTCTTCACGACAGCGATGCATGGTAGGACGAAAACATGGTACAGAAGATTGTCAAAAAACATCGTTTGCAAGAGCGCACCACTATTCAAGACGACTTAGCCTACTGGCTGAGCAAAACGCCTGAGGAACGCGTCGCCACCGTCGACTATTTGCGTGCACAATATTATGGAAACGCAACCAGACTTCAGAGAGTTGCTCGCGTTATTCAACGCCCACCACGTTGAGTACCTGATTGTCGGCGGGTATGCCCTCGCACATGCGCTAGGAGCATAGGCGTTCCCCTCAACTAGTGTCCTGAGTCAGAAGTTCGGCGAAGAAGCACGCGCTCCCTGTATCGTCATTCCCGCGAAAGCGGGAATCCAGAACCCCCATGATTTCCTGGATTCCGGCTCGCGCCTGCGATATGAGCTTGGCCGGAATGACGTCCGCAAATATGCAACGAATTTCAGAAACAGGACACTAGAACCTGCCTACTGAACTGCCCCATGAACGGAACCTATTGAGATACATCCCCCTTCGACAGGCTGGGGGCCAGAATGTGCAAAGAAACATTGGAAGCGCTCCGCTGGGTCACCGAGAGGTTAGCACCAGCGGGGCTTATATTCATGTGTCGAACCGAGAAGATGAGGGAGTCCAAAGCCCAGTTGATAGACCCGGAGTTCGTTCGGGCGGCTCGCTGTCGGAAAGCCGGATAGACTGACATACATGCAGCGTTTGCCGTCGGCGGGGTTTCTAAGAATGTATTGCTAACTATGCGAAAAGGTTATGCCATTTACTCTGACCTAAAAATAGTTCGTCGGGATAGCAACTGTCTTAGATGTCAAGAGGGGGAGGCGACATTATGCTCCCACGGACTCCGAGACTTGATCATGGCATTGAGCAAGGTCAGGAGCTTCCGCATGCAGGCGGTCAGGGCCACCTTCTTCGCTTTGCCGACGGCGCAGAGGCGCTGGTAGAACGCGTGGATCACCGGATTCCAGCGGGCGGCGGCCAGGGCCCCCATATAGAGCGCGGCTCGCACGGAGCCCGCCCACCCCAAATGGTGCGACGGCCCCGCAAGGTCCCGCTGTCCCGGTTCAGGGGCGCTACCCCCACCAACGCGGCGATCTGCTTGCGATTCAGGGTGCCCAGTTCGGGCAGGCTCGCCAGCAGCGTCCGGGCCAGGACAGGTCCCACGCCGGGGACGCTCTGCGGCAGGTTGTCTTTTTCCCGCCAGACGGGGCTCTCCCGGATAGCGCAGGTGAGGTCCTCGTCGAGCTGCGCGAGCTGGCGGTCCAGCCAGGCCAGGTGCGCCAGGATCCCTGTGCGGACCGGCGGGAGGGCGGTGGCCAGGCGGTTCTGCTCCGCCGTGCGCATCACCACGAGCTGGCGCCGACGGGTCAGCAGCGCGGCGAGGGCCTGCGCGGTCGCATCAGGGAGCACACGGATGGGCGGGCGCACGGCCTCGGCGAACTGCGCGAGGATCGTGGCATCGAGGGCATCCGTCTTGGCGAGCTGCCCCGTGGCCTTGGCGAAGTCGCGGACCTGGCGGGGATTCACGACGACCACGGGCTGCCGCGCCGCGGCCAAGGCCGCCGTCACCGCGAGTTCGAAGCCTCCCGTGGCCTCAAGCACAATCAAGGTCGGGTGGCAGGCCTGGAGGCGCGCGACGAGGGCGGCGATGTCAGGCTCGGTATTCGGAACGGCCTCCCGCTCGCCGGTCGGGCGCAGGGCGATGTCCAAGCGATCTTTAGAGATATCGATGCCAACGAAGACGGGGACGGTGCTCATGGGATCCTCCTCCTCTGGGGCCCGGCCTTGCGGATGCGGGCTCAGACGGCCCACGCAGCTGTTCGGGCTGGTGCAGAGCCGGACGTGACGACCCGTGCTATCCCCCGGCCTCACGGGACCAAGGCCGCAGCGGTCTGTCACGTCCGGGGTTACTGGGTACTCGGCCACAAGTATACGCTTCTTCATGGCTCCACTGTAAAGATACAAGGCTGACCAGCATACATAATAGTTATACGTCGCGAAACATTGGGGCCGCGTATGGACTTGACTAAGTACCGCGCTTCTACTTCGGAGCAACAAAGAACTACAGACCTTCTTCGCTTCATGCCGGCCAGGGGCCGAAGTGCATTAGACATAGGAGCTCGAGACGGCCACTTTTCGCTCTTGATGGCAGATCGCTTTGAAGGGGTGACTGCGCTCGATCTAACGGAGCCAAACATTCCCCACCCAAAGATTCGATGCGTAAGGGGGAACGCCGCCGCGATGCAGTTCACGGACGGCTCATTCGATTTTGTCTTTTGCGCCGAAGTGCTAGAGCACGTGCCTCCCTCGGCACTGCTCAAGGTCTGCCAAGAAATAGAGAGGGTCTCCAGCCACCGAATCTTGATTGGAGTTCCATACAAGCAAGACATTAGAGTAGGCCGAACGACGTGCTACACGTGTGGCAAGCCGAATCCACCCTGGGGTCATGTGAACTCGTTTGATGAGAAGCGCATCACCAAGCTGTTCCGTCTTTGTAAGGTTGAAGCCATCTCATTTGTCGGTTTAAACAGTTCACAGACGAATTGGCTGTCAGCCGCTCTGATGGATTTCGCAGGGAATCCCTATGGCACCTATGATCAGGAAGAGACATGCGTCCATTGTAGTCACCGATTGATCGCACCGCCGCGTCGGACTCTCGTCCAACTGGTCGCCACAAAATGCGCATTCTGGTCGCGTAAGGTTAGCGAGCTGTTTGCAAAACCGCGAGGAAACTGGATGCACGTAGTCCTACGGAAGATCGACGACGTATAACCATTCGCTGCACCCGACGCGCTACAGCCGGCTTCGCCGGCCTCCACGCGCGGGTGAGATCAAACGTTCGGTAGCCGGCAGAATATGCACGGTGCTATACTTTAGGTATGGAGGTTACCGGCATGGGCAAAGTTGAGCTGATTGAACAGCAAATCAAGGAGCTTTCGCCCGAAGAGCTCTCGCAACTTCGCGCATGGTTTCTTGAATTCAACTGGGCACAGTGGGATCACCAGTTTGAGCGCGATGTCGCCGCAGGAACACTCGATGCGCTGGCGGAAAAGGCGCTTCGAGATCACGCGGCCGGAAAGACGACGCCGCTTTGAAACACCATGCGTCCCCGGACTTCTGGGCCTGTTACCGGTCTTTGCCGGAGGACGTCCAAAAGCTCGCAGACCAAGCCTACGCCCATCTCAAGGAAGATCCGCAGTAGCCATCACTTCATTTTAAGAAAGTCGAGCGCTTTTGGTCCGCGCGTGTGGGCGGCAATTACCGCGCGGTGGCCATCGAAGGCGCAGATGGTCTCGTGTGGTTCTGGCTCGGGACCCACGCCGATTACGATAAGCTACTCGGCTAACCGCGCGGTCGAAAATGACGCCTTGCGGGCGCTGCCTGCGCGCGCATTTCACCGCGGCGTTATGCCGCAATGGACTTGGTTATAGCATGTTAGCCGTGCTATCATGTAATTATGATCCGTTCTTTCCTGAGTTCTGTGACCGAGGATCTCTTCAACGGGCGGGACACCAAAGCGGCCCGTCGGACCTGCCCGAAGAACCTGTGGAAGGTCGCTGTGCGCAAGCTGGAGCAATTGGACTCGACGCTGCGTTTGGAGGATCTCCGGATTGCCCCTGGAAATCGCCTTGAGGCGCTGTCAGGGAATCGTGCCGGACAGCACAGCATCCGGATCAACGATCAGTATCGAGTGTGCTTCGTCTGGACACTTGATGGCCCAGACGAGGTCGAAATCGCCGACTATCACTGACGTTGCGGGAGGTAAGTCATGGTTCGCATCCCGACACATCGAGCGCCCACTCATCCGGGAGAGATGCTACTGGAGGAGTTCCTCAAGCCGATGGGCCTTTCTCAGAAGGAGCTCGCGGCCGGCATCCACGTGCCATACCAGAGGATCAACGAGCTTGTTCGTGGGCGTCGCGGGGTGACCCCAAGTACGGCATTGCGGTTGGCTCGATTCTTCGGCATGTCGCCGGACTTCTGGCTGAGCCTTCAACTTCGATGGGATTTGTATCATGCCCAGCGATCAGAAGCGTCCACGCTGCGTGCCATTCGGCAAATCAAACGCAGCCGGAGAGCGGCCTAAAATCGATTTGCAGCGGGTGGCAGGTTCGCAAGGCTGATCATGAACAGACCTGAGAGGTGCAAGTTCCGCCGCCGCACAGAGTCGGGCGCAGCAGGTCGCGATGCAAGAAGCGGGGGATCAGAGGGCCTGCCATTCCTCCAAAGGAACGCTGCAGTCGATGATGGCCTCTACCTCTCTGATGAGGACGCGCAACTGGGGTACGGAATACTCAGGGTTAGAGGGAATGGCCAGGCGCTCGGCGCCCCACACCATGAAGTGGTACTGCCAGCCGACGAACGGACCGTCAAAGCCAAGCCGCCGCACGCGACGGATGAAGTCCCGCCTCTTACAAAGCGTCCACCGGCTCACGGGTGGCCGTAATGTTGAGGTTGATATTGTCGATGATGGGAAGGGGATGACCCAGTTTCAACCCAAGGACGATCCACTCTTCGAGCGTGGAACGCAGGATGGTTTCGCAATCGTGGAGTGTAGATCCGAACGCAACAACCCCTTTGCATGGCGGAATGCGGCCTGTATAGCCCCCGTCATCGAGCTTGTCGTAGACCGCATGGGCCATCGCGCGGCTGACATAATCGCCGAGTAGGTATCGACCGGTCATGTTCTTCCCTCAGAGGGCATTCATCACTCACTGTCCGAAGCTCCGAACGTCCTTATTGTCGTACGGTGTCATTATAACCGGCCTACAGGGTGAGTCAATAGGTGCGGATGAGTCTTGAGTAGAAGGCCCCTTCCGTCCATATTTTCATTGACAGAGAACGGCCGCGATTGCCATTATACAGCGGGCCGAAGTGGTGGAATGGTAGACACGCCGTCTTGAGGGGGCGGTGGGGTTACACCCGTGGGGGTTCGAGTCCCCCCTTCGGCACCACGGTATATGCACAGTTGTACCGTTGACATCCCTCGGCACCGTCGCACTCCGACATCGACGTTCAGATTGCGCAAAGGCACCAAGCGCGGCACCTCCAACATCACGTCGCAATAGGTACAGCGCACCAAGGACCGACCGATGGAACCAGGAACCGTTGTGCTGACAGGTTGCGCGGGCTTCATCGGCTGCAAGGTCGCCGAGTTGCTCCTCCATGCCGGTCACCTCGTGATCGGGATCGACAATCTCAACGACGCCTACGACGTCCGGCTCAAGCAGTGGCGGCTTGAGCGGATCCTCCATCACCCCAATCTTCAGTTCCACCAACTTGACATCAGCGACCGGGCGGCGTTGAGCGCGCTCTTTGAGGGCGCATGCGGGCCCCACGGTCGTGGTCCGGTCGCCGTGATCAACCTGGCTGCCAGAGCCGGCGTACGCCAATCCGTTGAAGACCCCTGGGTCTATTACGACACCAACGTTACCGGAACGCTCAACCTGTTGGACCTCTGCCGGACACACAGCATCAATAAGTTTATCCTCGCCTCCACCTCCAGCCTGTACGGCCAGGGCAATCCTATGCCTTACCGGGAAGACGCGAATACAGATATGCCACTTTCACCCTACGCTGCTTCCAAAAAGGCCGCCGAAACGCTCTGCTACACCTACCATTATCTGTACGGAATCGACATGACGATCTTCCGGTACTTTACTGTCTACGGTCCCGCCGGGCGACCCGACATGAGTCTCTTTCGCTTCGTGCAGTGGATCAGCGAGGGGCACCCGGTGATGGTGTACGGCGACGGGCAGCAATCCCGCGACTTCACCTTTGTGGACGATATTGCCAGAGGCACGATCGCCGGCCTCAGGCCGCTGGGGTATGAGGTCATCAACCTGGGGTCCGACACGCCCGTTGTGCTGATGGATGCGATCCGACTCGTCGAGACACTCGTCGGGAAGAAGGCTGAGATGACACACACATCCCGTCATCCGGCCGATGTGCAAGCGACGTGGGCGGAGATCGGTAAGGCCAAGCGTTTGCTGGACTGGCAACCACAATCGACATTCCAGGATGGCGTTGGCGCGCTCGTGCGATGGTATCACGCCAACCGCGAGTGGGCGAGGCATGTCTCAACAGGGTGATACCCACCCGATACTGTGGTTTGACCTTCTTCTCCTCTGGATACTGACACTCCTCCTTCTGTTCACGCCGCTCGCCTTCGGTGCCGTTGAGGTCTGGTCAATCGCGATTGCCGAGCTGCTAATGCTCTCAATGGGAGCCGTTTGGTTCGCCCGGATGATCCGGGATGGACGAATCCAGTTCGAGCGGACACCGTTCACCATCCCGATCCTGTCCTTCCTGGCGCTGATGCTCTTCCAGGTGGTTCCGTTGCCCCTGAACATCATCGCGCTGCTCTCGCCTGCGGCGCACTCGGTCTACAGCGTGGCGGCGTCAGCCCTCAACCTCGAACCGGGGTGGCGGACGATCTCACTCGATCCCATTGCCACACGTGAAGAGTTCCTGAGGGTCCTGACCTACACCATGCTGTTCTGGGTCGTGTTCACCCGCTTCCAAAAGCGGGAGCAGGTCGAGCGGGTGATTGTGACCATCATCGGCATCGGGTTTTTTCTGGCGGTGTTTGCGATTCTTCAAAAGTATTCGTCAAATGGCAAGATCTACTGGCTTCGCGAAACCGCGCAAGGCGGGGAGCCGTTCGGTCCGTATGTCAACCGTAATCATTTCGCCGGCTATATGGAGATCGCCCTTCCGTTGGCCATCGGCTACATCCTGGCCCAGTCGCCTGTCCGTACCGATCGACTTGGCATAAGGAAACGTCTCCTGTTGTGGACATCCCACCAGACCAGCAAATCGATCCTCCTGCTGTTCTCCGCGATATTCATGGGCGCAGCACTGTTGCTGACCGGCTCGCGCGGCGGCCTCGTCAGCTTCGCGGGCTCCATGGTCTTTTTCGTGATGATGGCCATCGTGAAACAGACTGCGCGTTCACGGGCGGTGCGATTAGCTCTCGCCTGCTGCGGTCTTACCCTGATCGCCGCGATCTGGATCGGCGGGAACAGCGCGTTCCTGTCGCTGGAGCGCCTCGAGAAAGCACTCCAGGAGCCATCCGCAGAAGAACGAGCCGTCCTGTGGCAGGATACCTTGCGGATGGCAAACGATTACGTGCGGTTCGGCTCGGGATTCAATACCTTTGAAGCGGTATTCCCGGGATACAAGACATCCACTGCTCAGATGATCTTCCAGTATGCCCACAACGACTATCTGCAACTGCTGGCCGAAGGCGGTATCGTGGCCTTTGGTTTGATCGGATGGTTCATCGTCGCGTGGTATCGAAAGGTGATTACCGGGTGGCTGACGCGACACGATCCTTTTGCAGTATACCTGGCGTTAGCCGGGATGACCGCAGTGTGTGCGATGCTCATTCACAGCCTGACCGATTTTAACCTGCATATTCCGGCGAATGCCATCGCCATGGTGACCGTGCTGTCCATCACACTGAACGCCGCGCTGGTCCCAGCGTCAGAACAGAGCGCCCGTCGCCACACAGACTCTTCCTTCGCCAGTCCTCCACCTCCATCTTCCCCTGCTCCGAGGTACTCCCAGAGTGCGGAAGACACCCGGACCGAACACGGGAGCAGTAGCGATACAAATGGGCATAACGCGTATCTGCATGCAGATCAGTATGGAGAGGCGGGCACACGTGAGAGTGGCGGTCGAACCGAGAGTGCCAGGCGTGAGGACACAATCATCGCCGTGATCGCCAGGCTGGCTCAGCCGGAGCCGCTACCTGATCTCTCTACCTTGTGTCCTGACCGGCGAGAGCTGACCGATATCCTCCTCGACATCCGGAGGGGCTTGAGATCCTCCCACTACGCCACACTCCGTGAGGCGGCCGAGCGGCAGCATCTTGATGTTCGCGATCTGGTTCAGAAGTCCGAAACACTGCTCGTGTCGATGCACCTGTCGTCAAGGACGGATTATTACGCGATCCTCGGGGTAGATCGGGACGCCTCCGCCGAGATGATTCATGAGAAATGGGTCGACAAGATGCGCGTGTATCATCCCGATAATTACGAGGATCCGACAGGATGGATCGCCGAGCGGAGTTGGAGTCTTAACGAAGCGTATGCAGTCCTCAAGGATCCGGAGAAGCGACGAGCGTACGATACGAGACGAAAAGCGCGGGTGAAAGGCGGCCTCAGGACGGCGGGAGCGACGAATCTTCTCGCGCCCAATCACCGCATCAATACCGTCTCGACAGTCAATCTTCCCTCACAACCGGCAAGAACCATGATTATCGTAGCGGTCGCCATCGCGAGCCTTATCGTGGCGCTGTTGCTTTGGTCGTTATGATGGTAGTACGTGATCAACCAGCTTGGTCAGTGAGCAGGGCCGCATACCCCTCGCGGAAGGTCGGATAGCGGAAGACGTAACCGGAGGCGACGAGTTTGGCGTTGCAGCAACGCTTATTGGCGGGATGCCGGGCTGTCCGCGCCTTCGAGGATTCACCCGGCCGTGTCGGCGGCACACCAAGCGCTTGAGCCAGCCAGTCAAGGAGCACGGCCAGCGTGGTCGGTTCGTGATCGACACCAAGGTAGATGGGGTCCGGGTGCTGGAGCATCATCAGGTGGCGTAGGGCCCCGGCAGCATCATTTCGGTAGATACGGTTAAAATAGACGGGCGACTCATCGTCCCATGCGATCTGGCCTCGACGCACCTGCCCGATCAGCGATGCGCGGCCCGGGCCGTAGAGGCCACCCAAGCGTAAGACGGTCGCCGGGAACGGACCATCCAGCAGCAGGCGTTCGCCTTCGAGGAGGCGAATCCCGCCAAACTCCGTGGGTTGGGTTGGGGAGGTCTCATCCACCCAGGCCCCTGAGGACTCCCCGTACACCCCCGTACTCGATGTCAGGAAGACGCGCCGTGGACGCACCTGCTGAAGGGTGAGCGCATTGAGCAGGTTGCGGAGCCCGTCCACATACACTGCCCGGTACGCTGCATCGTCATGCGTATCCGGGGCAGCGGTGTAGAAGATGTTATCAAGGGCCGGCGGCAGCGTCTGAAGCGTGTCCGGTGAGGTCAGGTCAGCCTCAAGGGGGCGGATACCGGACGGCATTGTAGCCGGATGGCGCCGCAGCCCCCAGACGGTGTGTCCCTCAGCCGCAAGCAGAGAGCCTAATGCGGTTCCGATATACCCGCAACCAGCTATTAATACGTTTGCCATGATTCAATGATGAAAAAGACAGTTTACCAGCTTTCAGCGGCCAGCCGTCAGCTTATGAGGATCCGATGACGGCTGATGGTTATGTCGCCAACAGGTGCCGAAGGGCGCCTTCAAGTTCGGGGTAGCGAAAGTCGTATCCGGTCGCCAGAAGCCGCGTAGGCTGAACGCGCTGGCTGGCCAGGAGCAGCTCGTCCGCCAGCTCGCCAAAGACCAGATGTGCGGCGGCGGCGGGCATCGGAAAGATGGTGAATCGGCCGAGCAGCCGTCCCAGTGTTCGAGTGAATTCCCGGTTGGTAACCGGATTCGGCGTCACGGCATTGATCGGTCCCCGGAGTGCCTCCGTCGTCAGCGCGTGCGCAATCACAGCCACAAGGTCATCCAAGGCGATCCAACTTACATATTGGCGCCCCGTCCCAAGCACCCCTCCGAGGCCCTTCTTGAACGGCGGGAGCAGCTTGGCCATCGCCCCGCCCGTGGGACTCAGCACCATCCCGAAACGGAGGTGAACGACACGGATCCCTTTTTGTTCCGCGGACTGTGTCGCGGCCTCCCATTCGCGACAGACCCCGGCAAGGAAGCCCGTTCCCGCGGCGCTGTCCTCCGTGAGCAGTTCGTCACCACGATCACCGTAGTAGCCGATAGCCGACGCGCACACCAGCACCTTGGGCGGCTGCTTCAGCCCGGCCATCGCGTCACTGAGCAACCTGGTGCCGTCTATCCGGCTGTTGCGGATCAGCGCTTTCTTCTCGGCCGTCCACCGGTCGCTCGCGATATTCTCCCCCGCGAGATGGACGACACCGTCAATGCCTTCCAGGTGAGAGGTATCGATAAATCCCGTCTCAGGACCCCACTGAAACTCGCTCTTGCCTTTCCGCGGCAAGGTCCGGATCAGACGACCGACACGATGTCCGCTCGCCGAGAGGAAGGGAACGAGCGCCGATCCGACGAATCCGGTCGACCCTGTGACAAGAACGCGCAACGATGCCATGACTCACGCTCCTCGCTGTCAGCCTCTGATCGCTGAGAGCTTCGCCTCATGCCCCCGAAACGGGATCTCTCAGACTGAGCAAGATGCCCATGACGAGCCACTGCGCAACCCACCCGATCGCGCATACTCCCACCGCCCTACCCATTGTCGTGTAATCGAGGGTCTTTCTCACTGCAACCACCGTGGCTCCCAACATCCATACCGATGCCAACCCAATGACGTAGCCACCCACTCCTGGGATAACGCCCAGCAGTCTGATCATTCCTGGAGCGCTGGCAAAACTGATTAACCGTACCACTCCGCCAACATCGGTTCTCGTCTGTGGTTCCTGGAGCACTCGCGTGCCGGCTACACAGGTAAAAAACGCCAAGATATACCACTCCAGCAGCGCCTGTAATGTTTTCAGGAAGAAGTCTCCGACCCCGGTCTGAACGACAACACCGACCCCGGCGGCTATCGCCGACAGGATCACCACGAGCGCGGCCTGGAGCGGCGCCTGCCGATCGGTCTTGATTTCATCGTAGAGGCTTCCATCCAGCTTGGCGGCCCGGATCATCCGCTCGCCCAGTCCCTTAATCACCTTTCCTCCTTCGTACTGCTACGACCACCTGATGTTGTCCTTACTGGCCGCCGTTGCTGCTTCCATGGTACCGACTGAAACCTGCACGCGACATGCGCGTTCACGATGCAAACCTATGGTATCCGGATCAGAGTGTCAACTGTTTTCGGAAGGCAGGCAGGCGTTCCGGTGTGTCACTTACACCAGAGCGGGCCGTTCCGGCCATACTCTGGCTACAATACAATAGTAGTTAGGCCTGGAGGAAGTGCGGCAACAGTCGGGGGGTTTTCTAAGCTACGGTTAAGATCCGCACTGATTACGGGTTGTAACCGCAACAGCAGAGTGGACTGGAAATCCTGCCGATTCACCCCTTTACAATCGAGGAGATATGATTCATGCTTCGCCCCATAGCAGAAGAATCCTACCAAACAAGGGAGCTGCTGAGCGTGTTGCCACATAGACGCTGGCATAGCGAGTAACGCATATAGCGCTCACGTAACGCTGTCGGGCATCCCCGTGGGGCCAGCAGACTCCGTGATGGAACAGAACCAACTGACCTGGATCGTGAACTTCATCTGGGGGATCGCGGACGATGCCCTCCGGGACCTCTATGTGCACGGCAAGTACCGCGACGTATCCTACCTATGACGGTCCTGCACCGTCTCGACGCGGTGCTCGAACAGACCAAGCAGGCCGTCCTTGACATGAAGATCTCGCTCGACAAAGCGGGTATCGCTTACCAGGATCAGGCCCTGCGGTATTTGGAAGGACCACAAAGCATTACGCAATGTAGCCGCTTACGTTCGTAAGCTGCACAGGAGTCGTTTCGATGCTGTTTGATACCGACGTCTTGATCCGGGTCCTGCGCGGAAACGCTAAAGCGGCCAGGGTCATCCGGAGGCGGAACGGTCGATCGCCATCGTGACCCACATGGAGCTCGTCCAAGGGGCGCGCAGCCGCCACGAACGTGCATATGTTGTAAACAGCACTGAGGCGGAGAAATGCGCGCGATTTAAAATCGGCAGATTACGATTCCGTCGTGGCCACGTTACGATTAAAAATCGGCCAAATTATCGAGTAAGTCACACGTGGGTCCAGCCATAAGCGCAGCACTTTGCGCTCATCACTGCAAGATGGGGTGCGATTATCAAAGGCCCCCGCAGCAGATGATCGAGCAAAGGCTCAGGGGACATAGATACAGTCGCGTGGCTTTTTCTCCTTCATGCCCGGCTCCGGCCTCCAACAATCCTCAACCCAGAACGTGAATCGTGCCGTAAAATCACCATGCCGCTGTGGACTCTTCTTCATAACCTCTTCGGTCCGACCTGCGCTGAACGTCTTCACATGTACCCGAGGCCAGAGCTTCTCCGGGATGACGTGTACCGCCGGCAGAAAGTTGTCGTAGCGACCGGCAGTCCGGTCGAGATGGGTCAACGGTTTTGAGAGAAAGTTATCGATCAGAACCAGGAGGGAACCACGGGGACCGGGATCAAACGGTACAGGGCCAAGCTGCCCATACACCTCTCGCTCTTCAGCAACCGGGTGTAGCATCAGATTATAGAACTCAGCCTTCTCATGCTCGTGGAGATAAACGAGTACGCTGTCCTGGAAGTCACGAATAGTCGCAGCGGCGGCCATATAGACGATATTCGTAACAGGCAGCTTCAGCTTCGATTCCATAGTTTCGCGGAGGATCTGGTTGACAATGATCGTGCCCATGCTGTGACCGATGAGGGTAATTTCCCATGGCCGCGTATCGCCATTGTTTATATCTTCCTGGATCGTATCGCTCAACCGTTTCAAGAAGATCGAGAGCCCCCCTGAGCGCGGGATGTTCGCTACCCCCACCGGGTTCCCGGTGTCTGTCGCTTGCCTGGCGACCTGAGACGCTTTCTTGGTAAATTCGTCATCGATATTAAAGAGTAATCGGGTTTGCCGCACCATGTTGTCCCAGGCCCCAGTACCCAGCGCATCGACAACGGGCTCAGCCAGGAGCCGGGAGGGTAATGTGGCAACATACATCAGGAGCGCCATGTCCATTTCCCCGCAATTACGGAGATCGTCCCCGACGGAGATGGCGATAGTATGCTCGCTCGGCTTGGGTAGTTTCGGGAAGTTCCTTGCGCCATCATCGGGAGCAATGTTAAACGGCAGGCATACAGGCGACTTCCTGAACCTAAATTTCTCCAGGCATTCATCTTCATTTTTGTACTCGTACTTACAGATCAACTCTCGAGCGATATGATCGGGATCCTTTGACTCGAGAAATGCGGGCAACGGAGCCGTCTTGAGGTCGTTCGTCCTCTGGGCGGCCCAGACCAATGGCGCGCGCGCGATACCACGCGCGACATCGACACCGAATGTCGGCAGCAATGTGACCGGGCCGACGACCGGTTGCTTCTCACCCTGCCGGATGTGCCAGAGCTGCTCAAGGTAGCTGGCCGTAAAGGACGCCCGCCAATTAATGAAGAGCGGGTAATAGCCCGTTCTTGCGATCTTATTATAGAGTTGCTCCGCCCGTGTGATCGTGTGCAGTTGTGTATTCAGACCGCCATGAACGAAGATCATGATCTTTTTTGGGTCCTTACTTGGGTCTAACGGCGGGTCGGGATTCACGAGGATCGGCTGTTGCCTGCACGCTATACGTGGCCTGCCACCGGGCGCCGGCACTGTCCGGAAGTACTCCTGCATACACTCAAAGAGGCTCTTGAGGTAGGTGTCCTGAAATTCGTTATTCGGAAGTTCCGCATACGGGAGGACAGCAATGTGGGTGAGGCTACCGGAGGCCGTTTCGGTCTCGGGTGGTGGCGTCGGTTGCTTCGATACCGACAACGCGTGTCCAAGGTTTCGTCCCGGATCTATCGGTTTGCCATTGCCATCGAACATGAGGATGTTTTGACTCGGAACGTGTGGGATCGAGCGCACGCAGCCGGTAAAAACAAGTACGGCAACCGCCATAGTCCACCAATACGGCGTTGGCTTTCTTAATAGATCCATCAGCTCACCCTTTACCTTTCGTCGATTGGTAAGGTATCAACAGATTTCGCTGTGATGGCGCGGATTATACCGTTGAGCTACTCGACGGTCAACTGCTTGAGCTGGATGGTGCGGTTGAACGTGCGGCGGATTACAACAGCAGAACAATGAGCAGTGGGCACACCTTATCGAGGGATGTGCAATTCCTCGGGGGAGGCCGGATCCTTCAACAGAGAGACTTTCCCATGGCTGCCGTCTATCCTGACCCGGCTCTTATCCGGAAGCAGCAGCGAGGCGTGCTCCAATATGACCGCAGGGACTCCGCTCTCGCGGGCCAGGCACGCGCCGTGCGCGAGGATGCCTCCCGTCTCCATCACCACTCCTGCCGCTCCCCGGAGGTGGATGAACATACCGAGATTCACCGCCGGAACGACAATGACGTCATAGGCGTGAACGCCGTTCCCATTGGTCAGCAAGTCCAGCCTGTCGGGGTCGACAATCCGTATCGTCCCCACGGCTTCACCAGAGGAGACGGGAACAGCTTGATATTCCTGTGCAGCCTCAAGCCGTGGCGGCCTGCCGATTTCCTCCAGCGAGCTCTCAAAGATCACCCTCGGCATCCACTTGCGCTTTGAGAACAGTAGCGCAATCTTACGCTCCTCGCATCTGCTCCGCATCTTTTCCCGCGCTGCCGTCAGATCGCTCAGCAACTCCGGCAGCTCAGACGGCAACAGATAGAAGATTTCGCCGGGTTCAAGCGCGAGCTTCCGGCTCAAAACCATCAGCGCCCGCCGGATCAACGCGTACTCGGCAGCCAGATAATACTTGATCGTCTCGCGGAGCGGCAGATAGCGCCCGGCATGCGCCAACTCGACGAACAGTGCCAGGATATCGAGCTCACTCGCACCGCATTGCGCCAATCGACTCCGGACCTCAGCCTCGGTCCGCGCTTTGCGCTCCGCTTGCTGATGCGGTTCGGCGGCGGGACGATAATCCGTGTTGGCGGCCTTGCCGAGTAACCGCCCCAGACTTTCGGGATCGTCGGTCATGCGAGGCATCGCAATCTCCAGCTCGTTCGGGGCGAGATGGCCGTACGTCGCCAGAAACTCCCCATGCGATATCTGCCGTTGCGCAAGCCTCGACAGGTCGATTCCTCCCTGGCCGATCTTACTCGGCTGCAGCCCATGCAGCAGCCTCTCAATCAGTCCATCGGCTTCCCGACCGCACCAATTCAGCAACTGCTGTTTTACCCGTTCGGTAAAGAAGAAACCAAGCCGGGCAGTGATGACGAAATGCACGGCGGTATACCGCTTCAGGTGATCTATAGAATCCCCGACCTTTGCGACGATCTCCTCACACGATAGCCCTGTCGGATCACCCGGTCGCTCCCGAGCCAGATAGCGTTGGAACTCGGGCTCGATCGTATCAACGAACTGTGTGTGATAGGTATCGCCCCACTCCATCATCCCGCGCAAGAACTCGACGAATCGGCGGTAATGGGTACGGCCGGCATCCGGACCGAATCGCCTGACTGCCTCGTCAAGCGTCAAGTCTTGCCGATAGAGGCCGAGCTCGGGGTAGTTGGCCAGATGCGGTTCGGCCTTCACGCGGTTCAGGTAGGCTGCAATATCGAGGGGAACACCGAACTGAAACGTCTTAGCATCCAACTCAAGGTTGAAGTACGGGTGGCCGCAGATCAACTCGAACAGGCCCTCGGAGGTCTCGTCGCCGACGGTGTAGCCGAGCCGTCGGCGTCCATACTGAATGCCGCCCTCATCGCTGAAGATTGAAGTAAAGATCCCAAAGCTCATGGGGGTAGGCGTGGGCAGGATCTCGGCGATATTGCCGTCGCTGTAGACCGCCTCGCCGCCGTTGAGTTTCCCTTTCCGCCTCAGCTCGGCGATTCTCCGGCGCAAACGGTCGATCTCCTTCTGCCGATACTGTACGGCCTTATGTTTAAGGGAGTCGTTACCGGTTGAGATGGGTCTGGTCTGCAGGACATGCATCCGCCGTCCGGCGATGGCAAATTCGATGTCCTGCGGATGATCGAAGAGCGTCTCCAGCGCGATGCCGATATTCACGAGCCCGCGAAGCTGGGCCGACGTCAGACTCGGGCGCCTTTCGGCGATTCTCGTCTCCAGCATCCGGCCCTCCCGATCCACGCGAAACGTGTCACCCGACACCCGACCCGAGACCAGCGGCTCGCCCAAGCCGAACACCGAGTTGATCACACACTCGTCCCGACTGAGAGTCACCGGGTTCAGGGTATAGATCACGCCGGACACCTCGGCGTCCACCATCTCCTGCACGATTACGGCCATAGCCGGCCCATTACCATTCTCATCCAGGTCCGCGTACTGCCTGTACAAGGCGGTGCGTGGTGCCTTCGCGGAGCGCAGGCACTCCACAATGGCGTCGAGTAGTTCCGCATCGGAGGCGACATTGATGCGCGTCGTGTAGATGCCGGCGAAGCTGGCGTGATGAAGATCTTCGAGGATTGCCGAACTTCGAACAGCCACCCGCTGAAAGCCTCTCGCCCGATAGGCGGCAACAATTGCTGTCTGCAATTGCTCACCCAGTTCGATCGCCTCGCCGGACGATTGTGACGCCGCGTGGCAGGCGTCGGTGGGAACGACGAATCCTCTCGGCACCCGGAAGCCGGCCCGCATCATCAGGCCCAGGTGCAGCGCCTTCCGCCCGACATGGGCCAAGTCGCCCTCCCGGATATCCTGAAGATCGATGATGCGGACTGTTTTCGTCATACCTCTCAAGCGCCTGACAGCCCCGCCCGCCAGATACGAAAGCGGTCGCGCTGAACCCGCTCCACTTTCCACCGATACTTCAACTCCTCCCACTCCGGAACAAAGTGCTCTACCACCGCAGGGTTCGGGGAAGCCAGGACCTCGTCGAGCACCTTCCGATAAAACCTGGTGATATCTCGCATGACGTCGTCCGGGTGCTCTCGCCCGGGGATCTTCAGGTAATCGACCCCTGCCTCGACGTAGTCCGGCAGTTCGTGGAGGATCAGTGACGGACTGCTTTTGAGGCCCACCCGCTTCGCCGGCGACCCGTTCACCTGGTCGATATCCCATCCGGCCTGGCAGACCCGATGGCAACTTCCTCCGCGATTGGCGCTGCCGAAGCAATGATCCTTCCCCTCAGAATCTACCCATCGATTAAAGCGGAGGTAGGGACTCATGGTACACCGGCCGGGGCAGATGATCCCCTCCTGAAGCGACGTAAAGAGGAAGACCTCGATCCCGACCGGCACCTCGGCCTTGATTGTGCGGATCTGTTCGATCTCCACGCCCCATCGATAGGAGAGAATGACAAAGTTGGCGCCGATTTCCTGATAGAATCGCACATCCTCCCGGTTGCAGACGGCGCACGTTACGCTCGCATGGATGTCGACGCCGGGGAAACGGCGGCACAGTTGGCTGATACACCCGAGATCATTGAGAATGAAGCTCGACAGGCCCCAGCCGATATACTGCTCGACCTTCTGATACAGGCGTTCGATTTCCTGAGGGCCGGGTACGCTGTTCAGCGCAACCTTGACCTCCTGCCCCCTGCTTCGCGCAAACTCGTGAATCTCCCGGATCTCCTCATCCTGAAGCTCATCCTCAGGAGGTCTCCGACTCCAGCCCGCGGGACCCACATAGACGGCATCGGCGCCGGCTTCCAGTACGGCGAAGGCCATCGCCTGTGTCCCCCCGGGCGCCATCAATTTCACCATGGTCCTTGTCCTTCCTTAACAAACAGGGGCTTAGGCTGAAGGCTGAAGGGACAACACCTAAAAGCCTTCAGTCTATCTACCTGTAGTTACCTTACGAACTCCGCAGCGAAGGTGCCTGGAGGCAACCGGTCGATACCGAGGAGCGGCCCTCCCCCCACCTTCAGGAGTTCGTCAAAGAGACGTTCGATCTGCCTGACGGTCGAGTCATTCCAGGCGGTCATCACGCGATGTCGCCAGCTATCGCGCAAGATCGTCAGAATCCTCGGATCGATCCCGCCCATGACCTGTTCGCCGATCTCAACCCAGATTTGATCGTTCGCCTTCAGGTAGTCGGCCGTGTCGCAAAAAGCGCGGACGAAACCGCGCAGCAGTTCGGGGTTGCGCGTCGCAAACTCTTCAGTAACGGTAAAGAGGGTAATCGGGACAGCGCCGTCGATCCCCAGGTCTGCAATCAGGTCGAGGACATCCACGACCCGGCGGTACGCTCCCGTCGCCACCAATGGCGGGATCAACTGCCACCATTGCAGCGCGGCGTCGACCTGTTCCCCTTTGAGCAGCTCAGCCAGCGTCCCTTTCGAAAGCGCTTCGACGACCGTGTTCTCCTGCTGGGGATCAAAGCCGTACCGTTTTATGCACGCGGCTCTTAAGATGACCCAGTTCTTATCGCGCAGCCGGACTACCCCGATTCGCTTTCCGCGAAGGTCTTGCAGCCCGTTGATCGGCGAGTCGGAGGGGACCACGAGCCCGCCTGCGATCCGTCCATAGGGGAAGAAGGCCGTCAGGGGGAGGCCATCCGTTCGGTGGCGGCCGATGACGATCCAATCGATATCGATCAGATCAACGGTCCCCTCTTTCAGGGCCACCTCGAACGATTGAAACGCGCCCGTGATCTGATCCCGGACCAGGGTGATCTGCAGATCAAAACCGTGCTTGGCATCAAGCCCCAGCTTCTTCATCGCATAGACAAACCAGCGGGGGCTCCCGGTCGGCTCAAAGGCCGCCCTCAGGACCGGCAGCCCACTTACGTTGTCATTCACGACCGCCATTCCAATGTGCTCCTTGAAAAACAGGCTGAAGGCTATAAGCTTAAAAGTAAGACGTTTTGACCTGAAAGCCTTCAGTCTTCAGCCTAAACCCCTTCAGCCTGTCTGCCTGCCGGTCCCCAGCAGCAGACCGGCCCGCCGGGTACGCTCCATCGTCCACCGCTTTCTTAGCTCTTGCCATTCAGGAACATGCGGCTCCAGCGAGAGGTCGGTCCCGGATGTCAGGATCGCATCGATCAGCCCGCGGTAGAACCGCGTGATATCCCGCATCAACTCTTCCGACCGTTCCCGACCCTGGATCTTCAGGTAATCAACCCCAGCCGCAACAAAGCCTGGCAGCTCCCACAACTGGAGAAACGGGTCGTTGCGCAGCGTGCTCTTGCCGTCGAACTCTCCGTCGGACCCCGCCACGTCCCACCCTCCCTGACAGACCCGTGAGCAGCCCCGCGCGCCGCGATTGGCGGAACCGATCACCTCGTCGTCGGCCCCATCCGACCACTCCTTATAGACCAGATAGCTGCTCATGATGCACTTCCCGGGACAGACGATCCCTAACGGCATCGGCTGGAAGAGAAAGATCTCCACATTCATGCCGACCTCCGCTTTGATCGCCTTGACCTCATCGGGTTGAAGCCGGTACGGCAGAATGATGCAGCTTCCGCCGAGCGACTTGTAAAAGTAGATGTCCTGGCGGTTGGTCACAGCGGACCCGATGCTGACATGGATGTCAATGGTGGGGAACTGGCGTCGGACAGCCAGAATGCACCCCGGATCCGACAAAACAAACCCGGACACGCCCCACCCGGCATACGCGTCGACCTTCTGCATGAGGCGCGGCATCTCGGTGGGACCGGGCATGGCATTGAGGGCGACCTTGACCTCTCGCCCCATGGCGGCGGCGGATTCGCTCAGCTCCCTGATCTCCTCATCCATCAGGTCCATCTGGGACGATCGCCGGCTCCACCCGCGGGCCCCGACATAGACGGCGTCTGCCCCCTCGGCCAGCGCGTTCAAGGCCATCCGCAATGTCCCGCCGGGGGCCAGCAGCTTGACCGTCTGTGTCGATGTGCGCGCGCCTGCAGCCATCGACGTCATTCCTTCGCCCGCGTAACGAGGCGATCGTCTCGCTGCCTCCGCTCGCTTGCCCACCGCTTCTTCAGTTCCTGCAACTCAGGCACATAATGGGCCGTCACCTCGTCGGCCGGGAAGGCCTGCAGATCGTCCACAACCTTCCGGTAGAAGCACACAATATCCCGGACCAGCTCATCAGACCGATCCCTTCCCGGCACCTTGAAGTAGTCCACGCCCGCCTGGATATAGTCGGACAGCTCCTGCAGCCAGAGCCGCGGGTTGCCTTTCAGGCCGAACTTGCCGTCGATGTCTCGGTCATCGGCCGTCGCCTCCCACCCGACCTGGCAGACCCGCAGGCAATCCCCGCCCCGGTTGGCGCTGCCGTAAAAGTAGTCCTTCCCCTCATTATCAATCCATCGGTTCGAGCTGAAGTAGCTGCTCATCGTACACTTGCCCGGACAGACGATCCCGTCCAGGTTTTCGGTTCTGAACAGGAAGACCTCCAGACCGACATCGAGCGATCGCTTGATCGCCCGAACATCCTCGATCCCCATCCGGTACGGCAGAATGACCACGCTGGCCCCCAGCTCGTGGTAAAACTTCACCTCGAGGGCGTTGCTCAGCCCGGCCCCCACGCTGACGTGGATCGTGATGTCCGGGAAGTGCGACCGCACCTGAACCATGGAGCCGATGTCGCTGATCATAAATCCGGTGACACCCCACCCGGCGTACATGTCAACCTTCTTCAGGAGCAATGGAACTTCGGCCGAGCTGGGCATCGTGTTCAGGACGACTCTCACATGCTTGCCCTGAGCGCGCGCAGCCTTACAAAGATCCTGGACCTCCCCATCCGTCAGCTCGGTGTCGGAACCCCGTCGACTCCATCCCCGCACGCCGACATAGACCGTATCGGCCCCCGCTTCCAGGACCGAGAAGGCCATCCGCCGCGTTCCCCCGGGCGCCATCAGCTTTGCCATGATGTATCCCTCCCCACGCCCTTCGTCACGCAATCGGAGACAGCGCTTTGGGGCTGAGATATTCCTGCCCGGACACGCCGAAATAAAACCCGTTGCAGAGGCCGCTGTGCGATACCGACCTCAACTGGTCCAGCCACTGCGCGGCGCGCACCTCCCCGTTCGATCCGACCTTCTGGAGCGCCTCGCGGTAGACGCGCCCGGCGGTTTCGATGTAAGCGCCCGTTTCACCCAGCGTATAGATGTAGAACAGGTTGAGGTCGCTCTGCGCCAGGCGATCCAGATACTCGAGCATACACAGGTCCTTCCCGCTCAGGTTGGCTCGTCCGATACTCTTGAGCTCCCACTCTTCATGGGTCAGCCAGTGGCCCTGGGAGCAGCTCTCCTCGCAATGGAGCGGTACTTGACCGGTGTAGTCGGTGACGAAACAGGTTCCCGAGATCGCCAGCGGGATCTTGCCGTGCAGCGGGACAATCACCTCAACGGGCGAGTGATCCCGGATATAGATCAGCTCTTCCAGGCTCAACTCGGCGTTCGGAAAGACCCGCTCCACCCCGTACGTCTTCAGTACCCGCGCGGTCTCGTGGGTGTACAGGTTGCCGAAGACCCCCAGATGGATCGGGATGTCGCCCAGTATCTCGCGCACGGTCCTCAACAGGCCCATATTGTGGACCTCAACACCATCAAGCGGCAGCCCGCGAGCGCCCTGAAGCAGTTCTTTGATCCAAATCAGGTCGCTGTCCTTGGGAATGGCATACAGGCTCAGGTAGCATCGCTTCCCCATCGATTTGACCCGCTCTACCGCAGGTGCGAGGGTCTCGATATTTCGGGAGAAATTGCCGGGATAGAGAGGGCACGTATAGTCGCCCAGATAGAGCGCGTCGTACGCCGACAGGTCGATCTCGTGTAGCTGCTTGGGACCAGGGATATGCGTGGATAATTCAAACATCTCCGCCTCCACCGTTCGTTTTCAAATGAGTAGCGAGTACGCTAGTGTCGTGAGTCAGAAGTTCGATGAAGAAGTCGGCGCCCTATGGATCGTCATTCCTGCGAAAGCAGGAATCCAGAACCGTCGCCATTCTCTAGATTCCGGCTCGCGCCCGCTCTGCGGCCCCCGACCTGATCGGGGGCGGAATGTCGTCCGGAAATATGCAACGAATTTCAGCAATAGGACCGTAGAGTCCAAATAGGGTGTGAAAGGGTTTTGCACATCCGGTGCCAATCGCGTTCCGATGACGGCGGCGTAAGTCGTTGATTATGCTGATAGAGAAAGGAGAGAATGGCAGGTGTTACCGGATCAACTCACCGAGCTACGTTAGACCATGGGGCAAACCGCCCAACATTGGGTGATTTACCCCACCTCGTGCGTGCTTTACGCTGAAGAGGCGTCAGCGTTTAACGCAACAGTCAGTAATAGAAATTGATCGCGCAACCAGTTCGTGTGTCATTGCGAGCACCCGGAGGGTGCGCGGCAATCTCACCGTTTTGTTTCGTAGGCCGGGAGAAATTGGGACAAAGAACGGTTGGATTGCTTCGCCACGCTCGCAATGACGCATTCCAATATCTATTCATGGGTCACCATATCCGCCAGGTGCGTTGGAGTGGCTTCATGATCGGTGACCGTGTTCAACTGAAGTAATACCGCATGTGCCGCTGGCGCGCCCATGGGCATGAAAGTCCGGACCTCGCATCTCCCCTCGCATCTCCCCTCTCCCCGCCGGAGGGGGCGAGGAGGTCTTTTTTGTGATGCCCCTCGCCCCTGGGTACGCTCCAGATGCGGAGCGGTATTGTTATTACTTCCCCTCGCCCCGTTTGGGGAGAGGGTTGGGGTGAGGGGGCTGTCTGGGCAATGACATCAGTAAGGTGTCCCCGGATTTGCGGATTTGCACCAACGGCGGATGCGGTATTGCTTCGGAAGTCTCCCCGCGCGCGTCATTGCGAGAGAGCGCAGCGACCGAAGCAATCTCGCAGTGCAAGTACGGTGAGATTGCTTCGCTCCGCTCGCAATGACGAGGCGTTAGGGTGGACCGCCTCACCACCCACTTTCATGCCTATGGACGGCCGCAGGCTCATGGGGTCTTTCGAGCCTGATTTCCGCAAAGACTGTGGTTCTACGAGGGAACTACAGCGGCGAGCGCGCTGTGTCGAATACGAGAAAGAATGGGAGGAGGTCGGAGAACGGCTATTGGCAACGAAGATATAGCATCCCGATCTGCAATTTTTTGACTAGACATACCTCTTGATTTCGGTTCGACGATAGCTTATAATGTTGTACGAGATCAAGGAGGTAGGACGAGTGGCAGCCAAACTGACAACCGTGACCCGAAAGGGGCAGATTACGATCCCGGCTGATGTGCGGGAGGCTCTCAACATTCACACGGGCGACCGCGTGGCCGTCAGTGTAGAAGGTGACCGGATCCAGCTCCAGGTCGTCGGCAGCGTCGTCCTCCGGACCGCTGGGAGCCTTGCCGCGGCAGGCCCCCCGCTCTCGGCAGAAGAACTGCGCCGTGCCGCTGAGGATGCCATCGCCGCCGATGCCATCGAACGGCACCGGTTGTGACCGCGCCATTTCTGGACACCAATATCCTGCTTCACCACCTGCTCGGAGATCATCCGGACCAGTCGCCACGCGCCACCGCCTGGCTGCGCGACCTTGAAACAGCAGAACAGACCGCCCACACCGCCGATACCGTCATCTTTGAGGCGGTGTTCACACTGGAGCGTCACTATCACCGCTCCAAGGTCGAGATCCGCGACGCGCTTCTCCCGCTTATCGAACTTCCAGGCCTCCTGCTCCCCGGCAAGCGGCGATGGCGCACCGCTCTCGACCTTTACGTTGACCTCAACCTTCCGCTTGCCGACGCCTACCACGCCGTCCTGATGACGCACCTCAACACGACCGACATCGTAAGCTTCGACCACCACTTCGACAGAATACCCGGCATCGTCAGGTGCGAGCCATGAAGACGCTACCGAAACACGCAGCCCACGAATATCGGCTACACACAATCTGCTCCAGAGCTCATCACCGAACTGATTAACATCACGAATCTGGGCTACCGCAACCTCCTCACGGTGTGATCGCGACACCATGTATCAGGACGTACGCGGCGAGACTGGCGGATTCAGGTTGGCGCAGCGAGCGCACGGACAAGAAATGGAGTGCGATATCATCGCCTGCCTTCTCTTGTACCAGGGCTGCGGTGTGCGCGCGGGTCGCAAGGTCCCACGATTCGAGGTCCTCCAGAAAGACCGCAAGATCGATGTCGCGACCCTCATCGGCGCCTCCTTCCACCCACGCACCAAACAGGTAGGCCGCCGCGACAGGTGTATAGCGGGACAGCAACTCCACTGCGTACTGGCACCGGTGTTCGATCACAGCATCGATAGCAGCCATCGCACTACCTCCTCCGTGTTCATATTAAGGAGAGCACTCAATGGATTACACTCTTGCACAATATCTCAAGCACCCTCCCCCTTTGCGAAAGGGGGGTGTAAGCTATTTTATGCTCTGAGTAATAACACGTGCAGCGCCCTGGAGTAGGCTAAACGTGGCGAGTTCAGCGGGTCGAGAGGACCTCGCGGAGGAGGGCGATGAATCGCTCGTTGTCACGGGGGGCGCCGATGGTGATTCTCAGGGATGTCGGAAGACCATATCGGGTTAGAGGGCAGACGGCCACCCGTTTCTCCGCCAAGGCTCGAACTACCTGTTCTCCATCCTGTTCGACATCGACAAGGATGAAGTTCGCTGCCGTCGGCACATAACGCAATCCGAGCGCCTCAAATGCCTGGTACAGATACTGCTTGCCGGCCTCATTGAGGCGCTTCGAGCCGGCGAGGTGCGTGTCATCGTCAAGGGCGGCTAACGCGGCGGCACCGGCCAGGAGATTCACGTTGAACGGCTGCCTCGCCTTATCGAGGAGCGCAATACACTCGGGCGGGGCGATCGCGTAGCCGATCCGTAGCCCGGATAACCCGTAGATCTTCGAGAAGCTCCGTAATGCAATGACAGGGCGGCCCTCCTTGACGTAGCGCACGGTGCCGGGCTGCAACTCATCGGGGAGGTACTCACGGTATGCCTCGTCGATAAGGATGATGATCCCTGCAGGGAGCGCCTCGACAAAGGCGGTGATGTCGTGAGGCGGGACGCAGCTTCCTGTCGGATTGTTCGGGTTACCGATGAAGACCATCCTGGTCCGCGGCGTGATCCGTTCAGTCATCGCCTTGAGGTCATGGCAAAATGCGTGCAATGGGACTGAGACTCGTTGACTGCCCGCGGCATGGACGACCCGGCCGTAAAAGGCGAAGGCAGGATCGCCCATAATCGCCTCTGTGCCTGGACTGAGGAAACACCTGGCACACAGATCGATCAGCTCACTACTGCCGTTCCCCAGCGCGATATGCGCCGGAGAGAGCCCGAGCCGCTCGGCCAACCGCCCCTTGAGACTCTGTCCCTGACAATCCGGATACCGGTTGATGCCGTGTAGCAGATCCTGTATCGCCTTCACGGCGAGCGGCGATGGTCCCAGGGGATTTTCGTTGTAGTCGAGCTTGACCCAATCCCCACGCACCGGCCCCCTGCCACCTTCCGCAAAGGGCCTGCCATGGCGGTACGAGGGTAGTCCCTTCAGGTATGGGGAAACCGCATCTTCAAAGCTGGAGGCCATGAGCCGGAACGACACTAGAAATGCTTGTAACGGTAGGCGAGCGCCACGGCCTCGACTTTGGCGTGAAGGCCAAGTTTGCTGAGGATCTTCTGGGTATGGTTGCGGGCGGTGGTCGTGCTGATTTGAAGCGCTTTCGCAATCCCCTTGGCGCTCTCGCCGCGGGCGATGAACCGGAGGACCTCCTGCTCCCGGGGCGTTAATACCTTTAAGGGGGAAGCGCCCTCCGGAGGGTTCATCCCGCTGCTATCCAGGAGGACTCCTTCACTACCCAGCAGCGACTGGACCTTGCCGAGCAGGACCTCGGTCTCCACCTGTCGAGTGACGTCGTGAAAGATGTGCACCATCGTGAAGAGGCTCGGCGCGCCACCGGGGACAACGATGGTACTGACGTGGAGCCAGAGGGGGCGCCCCGCCTTAGTGTGGGTCATGATCTCACGTCCCTCGACCGGCTCCTCTTTCCTGGCCGAGGTGATCGGGGAGCAGTTCTCTCCGCACAGTCGGCACCCTGTTCGGCTTTTTACGGCCCAGACCTCAGCACAGGGCCGCCCCATGACCTCAGCAGCCGTGAACCCGACGAGACGCTCAGCCGCCCTATTCCACAGGATGATGATGTGGTCCTGATCGACGCCGAGGACCCCGTCGGCAGTATTTGAAAAGATCTCCGCGAGCGAACTTGTCATCGGGTGCACTGTATCCATCGAATGTACCATATGGCGTACAGATATTGAATCGGTGAAACATATGTTACAAAACGATACAAGAAGTCGTCGAAGAAATCAAGAGCGTCGTTGGACCCTTGCGTTGATCACTATTTAAGTAATGTCGGTTCCTCGTCAGCTTCCTGGTCACTTTTTGCAGGTTTCTGACGCGCCTGATCAACTCGGAGATTAGAGATATCCATCGCCGAATGCTCCGCCGTCTCCTCCTTCGAGGGGCCAAGTGGCGTCAATCGCTCAAAATCCAACGAAATACGATTCGCCTCCCGCTCATGGGCATTCTCGACGGCCTGTTGAACCCCACGTTTGGTAATTCTCCCGAGAAGCAGGCCGAGCAGAAACGCGACGAGGATGATCCCGGCGAACTGCAGCGCCGGCACCGAAACTGACGAAGCGATCAGGAAGTCGACGAAGGCGGAAACCAGATCAAACCCGTTTTCAATGATCGCCCACATATTGCCCTGCGCAAAGATCAGGTAATGGTGATTGCAGCGTTGAGGAGGGCGGCGCTGGGCCGGGCAAGGCTGCTACCTGCTCTTAATCACCAATGCTGACTGCACTTCCCTGACCCCGGAGACCTCCCGAGCCAACGCAACCGCTCGATCGATCTGGGTCTGAGCGCTGACAAACCCGGAGAGGATGACCCGTCCACGGAACGTTTCCACAGAAATCGCAAACCCGCTGACCATAGGATCACCAAGCAGTCTCGTCTTGACCTTGGCGGTGATCGCCGTGTCGTCGAGGTACTCCCCGGTGCTCTCGCGGGTCGCCGTGGCGGCACAGGCCTGAAGCAAGGGGAAAGCGATCAGCAGGGTGACAATGAGCGCTACGCGGGTTCGGCTCATGAAACGCATCGAGGCCTCCTTCAGTAATCGGTTGCACGCTCTCTCATCAAGACCGTCAAAAGGCTCAGCAACATAGGGTAACTATACCAGAAAAGCCTGTGGGGAAGAAGCGGTTTGTGCTATGATTCGAGTTGTTTTCAGGAGCAATCATGCCCAGACATACGACGTTTCAGCCATTTTTGGGATTGACTATCGGCGATCCGGCGGGGATAGGTCCAGAGATCATGGCCAAGGCCGTCACGCAGGAGGAGGTGCGGGCGGCTTGCCGTCCGCTGATCATTGGCGAGGCAGGGATCATGCGGCGGGCTATCAGGCTTTGTCGCCTCGACCTTCACGTTCGATCGATCGCCTCCCCGGCTGAGATGACGGCAGATCCGGGCTGTCTTGATGTGCTGGATCTGAAGAATATCGACACTGCAGGCTGCCCGTCTGGCGTCCTTGCCCCCCACTGCGGCAGAGCGGCGGTCGAGTATCTCAACAAGGCGATCGACCTGACGATCGCACACGAACTGGACGGCGTCGTCACCGGCCCCCTCAACAAAGAAGCAATGGCCCAGGCGGGATTCAAGTACGACGGCCAGACGGAACTGTTCGCCGAGCGGACCCACACCAAGGATTATGCGATGTTGCTGGTCGTCGGTCGGATGCGGGTTCTTCACGTCTCGACCCACTCCTCGTTACGAACCGCCTGCGATAAGACGAAACAGGCTAGGGTGTTGACCGTCATTCGCTTGGCTCATCAGGCGCTCTGCGATCTCGGATCACGGCAGAAACGGATTGGCGTCGCCGGCCTCAACCCTCACGCCAGCGAAAACGGGCGGTTCGGTCGAGAGGAAATCGAAGAGATCGCGCCGGCGGTCGAGATCGCCAATACTGAGGGGATCAGGGCAAGCGGTCCCTTCCCTCCCGATACACTCTTCCATCGGCATAAGCTTGGTGAATTCGATGCCCTTGTTGCCATGTACCATGATCAGGGCCATATCCCGCTTAAACTGATCGGGTTCCACCGTGGGGTGAATGTGACCGTTGGTCTTCCGATCATCCGCACCTCGGTCGATCATGGCACCGCCTTCGACATCGCAGGAACAGGCACCGCAAATCCTCGCAGCTTGGTGGAGGCAATCCTGCTGGCTACGAAGTTCGCCCATCGCCGACACAAGGCGACTCGCACGTCCGACGCGTAGTTCTCATCATCGCGCCTGCCGCTTGTCCTTGGACGATATCGGATCGTCGGTCACCGCACGCCAGGGTGTGTCGGTGGCATGCCAGGGCTCATCATCCTCTTCCCTGTGTCGCCCTTTATCGATTCGTGGCCCAATTGATCGAGCTTCTCCCGCTGCTCCGGCGTCAGCACCGCCTTCCCGGCCTCGATGGTCTTAATTCGAGCGATGCGGAGGTCCGCCTGTAGCATCGCAATCTTCTTCGCCAACGCTTCCACCTTGGCCACATCCACCATGTCCTGCTCCAGCAGGCCGTTCAGCTCCAACTCCGCCACATCGATTTCCGCAGTCCGCTTAATCGACTCCTTCTGAAAGTCGATCTGCAGCTCCCTAAGGCGACGCCCCTGATCGGCAGTCAATCCAAGCTGCTCCTTCGACATCAGCATCAGGCTGATTAGCGGCCTCTCGCGGCCCTTCCGAGCATGGAATCCCGGCTCCATCAGCCCCATGCTTCGCATCATCTCGTGGATTCCGCGCATCGTTTCCGGAAATATCCGGTATCCCATCATCCCCGGTCCGCCCGCACCCTCCTCCGCCGACACAACTTGTGTCCATATCGGCAAAAAGACCGATCCTGCTGCACTCATCAGAAGCAATACGGCTGTCGCAACTGCTCGCATGGTCACTTTCTCCTTTGCCAGTGGTCAGTGGTTAGTGGATAGTGGTTAGCGTGCCGTGGGAGCAACCCATACTGCTATCCACCTCATCGCAACACTATGACATGCTGCTGCAGGAGAAGGTTTAGTCCGAGCGGACAGGACCGCCGAACGCCTCAGCGGCCTCATGATAGAGGGCCTCGGGACACTCCTGATATCGCGGGGACCAATGAAAGATCACCAGCTCCTTCACATTAGCCTCGCGGGCAAGCAGTCCGGCCTGTCGCGCCGTCAGGTGGTGCCGCTCGGTCGCGCAATCTCGATCCTGCTCCAGATACATCGCCTCGCAAAACAGGATATCCGCGTCCTGCGCTAGGGCCACAATCTTCTGCCGATTCTCATCGGAGTACAGTGTGTCCGTAACATAGACCAGCCGCTGTCCCTTCGTGATCGTTACAATCTGATCCCGCAGATCGCCGAGTCGCCATTCCTGGAATACCTTATCGGTTTCGCCTGTGTTTGGGGCTCGGATCACTGTACCGTCCGGTGCGTCTGAACGGACCAACCGTTTCAGGTCGGTGAGCCATGGCCCGGTATCCAGCGCAAGCTGTTTCAGCCGTTCCGGATCGATATTGATTCGCTGCGGTTCGATCAAGGCAAAAGCAAGGCACGGGATCTTGTGATCCAGATGCACCGCCTCGATTCGGAACAACGGATCATCAACCAGCACACCGGTGAATGGCGAAGACGGCGCCAGATCGATTCGCTCGAAGCGAGCCCCGCATGGAAAGCGCGCTACCGCGATCTTCTCCGTGCTCACCTCGTAGACGTCGAATGCGAGGGTGTACCCTTCAACCAGGTTCCAGATGTAGCCGGAGAGCTTTCCCTCGACATTCGCAATAATGCCGGGAGGCCCGAACAGGCGGATCGTTACGTCTCGACCAAGGATGATCCGCAGGAGGTGATCGAAGCCGATAAAGTGATCAATGTGGGTGTGAGAGACAAAGATATCGGTGACCTTCAGCAGCTCGGCGGGCGGCTGCGCCGTCAGATCACCGAGGTCCAGCAGAAGGGCGCGTCGCTCCCACCTGAGCCTCACATAGAGACCGGGATCTCCAAAGGCCCCATTCAGCAATCTTGGTTGAAAGAGATTGGTCATTCTGGCGACTCCCACACCACTTCTTAGCCTGCTCCCGGCTTAAGGAGTTTGATGCGCCCAGGGACGCGGCCGGACTGTCCCAGCGCCACAGCAAAGAGTGCGGCCTTCCTCTGCGCGTGCGGGGAGAAGAACGCGGTGACATCATCGTCATAAAAGGTCGTACCTGTCGCACCTAATCCCATGGCGTACGCGCAGAGGTACATCTTTCCGCCAACGATTCCGGCCTCGAGCTGGGCGGCGCCGTAGCCCCGATTGCCGTAGCGATCGAGGGTCCGTTCCAGATCCACCAGGAAGAAGACGACGACGCTCGCCTCAATCCCCAACCCCTGCTCAAGGCAGAGATAGCCCGCCTCGCGTCGAAATGTGCCCGCTTTCAAGAGTTCAAACGTCTGCTTAGATGATGAGAAGTAGAACGCCCCGGTCGGAAGATCCTCGACGGAGTTGACGATGAGGTAGGTATCCAGCAACGTCGTTCCTGGTCCTTGCAAAAAGTCAGCGGGGATCCCACGGCTGGACCGTTCAAGGATCGTGGAGAGCTGTCGAAAGGTGATCGGCAACTGAGCAAACTGGCGCGTTGAACTCCTGCGGAGAATGACCTCGCCGAGGGTTCGGACGGGGAGATGCTCCCGCTCAATAGGGTTCAGAGGAAAAGGTTTTTCGCCAGGAGGCGGCGAGACTTTCAGAGCAACGGCCGATCGCCAGTCGCGAACCTCCTCCTCGCTCTGCAGCATGGAGGCTGCGCGAATCTGCGTAATCAACGGGTAATCCACCTCTCGTGTTGAGAGCGGGAGAGTTTCTGGTGCAATCGGCGGAACCTCCGGCGGCTCCGGAGCAGACGAACCTGCGCCAATCGGAACCAGACAGAGGCTCGCCTCGCGCTCCGTGTCCAGGCCAAGGAGGTGGTCCACCCGGGTGTCGATAAACCCTGTCACGACCCGAGATGAACACTGCGAGGAAGCAGCCGTGGCCAGGAGGTTCGCCAGAATCGTCCCGCTGTTCCAGTAAAAGTGGCGGTAGGCCCTTGCCTGATACTCCCAGGCGTTCCGCCAGAAGATGGCTGTCAGCACCAAGATGACAGGCGCGCCTGCGATCGACGCGTCGCCGGCCGTCGCGCGGATAAGCTCTCCCCGAAAATCCCCTTCCCGCAACTGGCGGAGGGCGAAGTCGGCCGGGCAGAAATGATAGACCCCGGCGGGCAGCCCCGGGAGGTTGCCGCAAACGACGTAAATCTCGATCTCACAGAGGGCGCCGGTGCACGAGGCCGCGCGAAACTGCTGCGTCTCGCCCCCCGGGTGGACCTTCTTCTTGGTCACACCTGCGCAAAAGAACAGGATCTGCGCCAGCCCGGCCAAGTTAAGGGCGCTCGTCTCGATCGGCGGGAAGGCTCCAACGGCCTCGAGCGCCTCCGCCTCTGGCGGGGCAACATCGCGCGGAAGAGAGACGATCGGCAGCCCATGGTACACCTTGTACGGGCGCGGCTTGTTGGCCCAGTCAAGGGAATGACCCCCCAGGCGGACACTCCAGTAGGAGTGTTTGGTGGCCGCATGGTAGGTACGGGCCTCTTCAACGTCGCGGTTATTCACTGGACCGCCAGCCCTCACGTCCCCGTTTGCCTGACGCATGTCGTGTCACCGCCTGAGACAGCCTGATCGTGCAGGGGCGGTTCGTGAACCGCCCCTGCATACGACTCCCCTTACAGCGGCCCGTAGATCTCGAGACGAATCCCGTCCGGACCGGTGAAATAGTAAGACTTGGCCCGGCCATCCCCATCGGTCCGCTCGCCTGTGATCTCCACGCCGCGCTTGTCAAGTTCTTTGCGCGCGGCCTTCACATCATCAACCGCAAAGGCCAGATGCCCCAGTCGCTGCGGTCCCCCGACCTTGTATCCTGGCTTTTCCTCAAGAGCCACAAACGACCCCTCCGCATTGCCGAGGAAGGTGTGTTTGTGGCCGCCGTCCGGGCGGCCGTCATATCGCAGCGTCAGGCCCAACTTCTCTGTGTAGAACGCGATCGCCTCATCCATGTCAGAGACAATCAGATCCACATGATCCACGCCCTTCAACATCGCATCCCCCATCCTGAATCACCCGCGTGCCGTCACAAGGGGCACACGATCCGTCCCATCTTCTCTCTCAATTTGAAATTCTCAGCGTAGTCGACCGGGACATCCACAATGGACAGGCCTTGCCATTGACCGGCCTCCTCGAGGATGGGACGAAGGGCTGCGGCCTCCTCTACTCGATAGCCCCTCGCCCCGAACGATTCGGCGAACTTCGCAAAGTCCGGGTTCCCGAAGGAGACGCCCGATTCCCGGCCAAATCTGGTCAGTTGATTCCAGCGAACGACGCCAAAGCTGTCATCCCGGAGGATGACGATGACCAAACGAAGACCCAATCGGACAGCCGTCTCCAGCTCCTGGCAGTTCATCAGGAAGCCGCCGTCGCCGCTCACCGCGAGAACGCGCCGGTCGGGAAACACCAGCTTGGCTGCGATGGCGGCCGGGAGGGCGAAGCCCATCGCGGCGTAGCCGTTTGAAATGAGGACGGTGTTGGGGGCATACGCGGGGAAGAGGCGGGCCACCCAGAGTTTGTGGGCACCGACGTCGGAGACCAGGATGTCGTCCCGTCCGAGCACCGCGCGGATGTCGCGAAGGATCCGCTGGGGCTTGAGGGGGAAGCCGTCGGTGGCGGCATCCGCCTCTAGCTCAGTCGAGATCCATTGTCGAAGGGACTTGGCAGCGGCTGGGTCTTTGCAGCCATGGACCTCGTCCGCCAGGAGCTCGAGGGTCTCCCGGATGTCTGCGACAACCTCTACCACAGGCTGATAATGACTGTCCACCTCCGCCGGCGTGAAGTCGATGTGGATCACGCGGCAGGTCCCGTCCGGATTCCAGTAGTTCGGGGCGTACTCGACCGGGTCGTAGCCCACAGCGATGATGAGATCAGCCCGCTCTATCCCGCACGCCACGTAGTCTCGGACGTGCAAGCCGATGGTCATGAGGAAGAGGTCGTAGTCAGCCGGGACACACCCCTTGGCCATGAAGGTGTTGACCACGGGAATACCGACTCGCTCGGAGAGCGTCCGGAGCTCGTGAGCCGCCCTCCCGCGGATGACCCCGTTGCCGGCGAGGATGAGAGGAAAGGAGGCGTCCTCGATCAACCTGGCTGCCGCATGAAGAGAAAGGCGGTCTGGCGAGGGCCGCCGCGGCCGCGTGGTTGAGAGTGGGGTCCCCGTCACCTGCTCCCCCGCGACGTCCTCAGGCAGCTCCAGGTGACAGGCCCCGGGCTTCTCGGCTTGCGCAATCTTGAACGCTTTTCGCACCACCTCGGGGATAACCGCTCCGACCTCCACCCGCGTATTCCACTTGGTGATCGACCGGAAATTCTCCACAATATCGATGTACTGATGCGACTCCTTGTGGATCCTGTCACGGCCGGCTTGACCGGTAATGGCCACCAGCGGCGCATGATCAAGGTTGGCGTCAGCGATCCCGGTGACCAGGTTGGTGGCGCCAGGCCCCAGAGTGGCCAGACAGACTCCAGCGCTTCCAGTGAGGCGCCCGTAGCTATCGGCCATGAAGGCGGCCCCCTGCTCGTGGCGGGTCGGGATGAAGGTGATGCTGGAGTCCAGGAAGGCATCCATGAGATCCAGCGTCTCCTCGCCCGGAACACCGAAGACGTACTGCACCCCTTCATGCTCAAGACATCGGACCAGCAACTCCGCAGCCTTCATCAGCGTCCCTCCTCCTCGAAAGCCGCTAGCTCTTCAGATGGAAGCAGACCAGTTTCAGCTCTGTCATCTCCTCTACGGCGTAGCGCGGGCCTTCCTTGCCGAAGCCGCTCTCCTTCAGCCCCCCGTACGGCATCAGGTCGGCGCGCCATTGAGGCCCCCAGTTGATCATCAGGTTGCCCGCCTCGACCTCGCGCGCGAACCGCATGGCCCACTCCAGGTTCTCGGTGAAGATACCGGCCGCCAGTCCGTAGATCGTGTCATTGGCCAGCGCGATCGCCTCGTCGATGCTGTCGAACCGCGTGACGGCAACAGCCGGCCCGAACAGCTCATCGCAGAAGAGCCGCATGTCGGGCTTGACGTCGGCGACGACCGTGGGGGCATAGATCGCGCCCTGGCGCGCCCCGCCCGTCACGACCCGCGCGCCGCTCGCAACTGCCTCTTGCACCCACTCCCCAACCCGGATGGCGTCACGCTCACGGATCATCGGCCCCACCTTGGTTCCCACGTCCAGAGGATTTCCGGTCACAAGCGCTTCCACCTTGGGTTTCAGGGCGTCCAGAAAATCGCCATAAACCTTTTCGCTGGTCAAGACCCGTTGGGTGGAGATGCAGACCTGCCCGGCGTTCGTGTAGCCGGTCGCCGCCACAGCGGCAGCAACCTTCTCAAGATCGGCATCGGGCATGATGATGACGGGGGCATTGCTACCGAGTTCCATCGTGACCTTCTTGATCCCCGCCATCCGGCAGATCCGCTCGCCGATGTCTCGGCTCCCTGTAAACGTAATCTTACGAACCCGCCGATCGCTGCACAGCGCATCGCCGATCTCCGCCCCGCGGCCGGTCAGGCAGGCGATCCCCTCGGCCGGGAGACCCGCCTCCAGCAGGATCTCCGTCAGCTTCAACGCCGAGAGCGGAGTGTCGGTGGCCGGCTTGATGACGACTGCATTGCCGGCAGCGAGAGCGGGCCCTACTTTATGGCACACCAAGTTCAGCGGAAAGTTAAAGGGACTGATCGCGACGACGATCCCGCACGGTACGCGCAGCGTAAAGCCGAACTTACCGGAGCCGCCCGGCGCCCCGTCAAAGGGAACGGTCTCACCATGCAGGCGCTTGGCCTCCTCGCCGGACAAGGTCAGGGTCTGCACCGCCCGGCTCACCTCGAAGCGCGACTCGGCCAGGCTTTTGCCCTCCTCGAGGGTAATGATTTCGGCGAACTCCTCGCTCCGAGCCTCAACCAGCTCCGCCGCCGCTTTCAGGATTCGATAGCGGTCGTAGCCGGGAAGCTTCGCCATCGTCCGTGCGCCACGCACTGCGCTCTCCAGGGCCTTTTCAACATCTCCAGAATCCGCGCATGGCACGGCATCGACCACCGCTCCATCATACGGGTTCAGGACGTCGATCTTCTTTTCCGTATCGATCCACTGTCCGGCTACGTACATCCGCATCGCCTCGTTCCCCTTTCAGTCCGCCTTGCTTCGGCGATCATAAGATCGGGTGCATGCCCTATGGATTGACCTACTTCATATTGTAACAGGAGTCGGGTGTAATGAGACCGGTAATGGCTGAAATTGAGGTAAGAGTACCGAAAAACCGATCCAGTTTCGTGTGTTTGACATTTGTTGCATATTTCTGGACGTCATTCCGGCCAAGCCCGCACAGCGGGCGCGAGCCGGAATCCAGTAGCCGATCGTCCTGAGCGTGTCGAAGGAGAACGGCAGCCCTTCTCTAAATCAAGACAAGAGAAAAAAAGACCCCTCGCCCCCATTTGGGGGAGAGGGCGAGGGTGAGGGGGCCAGAAACCACAGGCTCGCCACAGAGCTCCGAAGGCGGCAGAGAGGTTCGCAGGTCAGCGGACGTACCCGCAGGACCTGAGCATTAGTCGGCCATATTAGGATTACGCCGACCCGTGGGGCGGCCTTTGTCCCTATGGGCCCTGTTGAAATTCCGTTGACAATTCTGGGAAATGGCAGCAAAATCCCGCATATTGTGAGGATACTTGGGCTGGTGTTATACAGACCAACATAATTATATACCCCGCCAAGCCGTTTCAACAATACTCTGGCTCAAAGGCACACTATTGTATTCGAGGTGTCAATGGGTAGGTTACAGAACTACGTTGCCACATATAAGGAACTTAGGCCAAAGTACGAGCGCCTTACGAAGAAGATCGAGGGGCTCCTGCAAGAACTGCTCGAAGGCGCACATCTTCAGTCCTTCACAATAAAGAGCAGAACTAAGTCCGTTGAAAGCTTTGAGCAGAAAATCTTACGCCCGGACAAATCCTACCAGAATCCTTTGGCCGAAGTAAGTGATTTGTCCGGTATACAGATAATCGTCCGTTCGTTAGATGATATTCAAGCGGTAGAAGAAATCATTGACGGAGAATTCAGCGTTGACCAAGATCTATCTGTGAAAAAGGCTGACATTCTTGATCCTGACCGCTTCGGCTATTTAACTCAGCATTTTGTTGTCAAAATCAAGGCGCCGAGGACCCAGCTAACCGAATGGGAAGATTTAAAGGACCTTTCGGCAGAGATTCAGGTGCGGACGGTGCTTCAACATGCCTGGGCTATAATCTCTCATGCGTTTGACTACAAAATATCGGCAGAAATACCCAAGCAGCTTCGGCGTCAGCTTTTCCGCGTAAGCGCTCTCTTAGAAGTTGCCGATACTGAACTGACGAATTTTGTTCGCCAAGTTGCCAGCTTACAAGAGCAATACAAGGAGCAGATTGCAGCAGAGGATATTCATGTTGAAGTGAATATTGATTCGCTTCGTGCTTTTACCGAGACGTCGCCGATTGTTGAAGAATGGGCCAAGTACATAGAATCACTTAGTGTGAAGGTGGGCGGTGTTGGAAGCGCTATCTCAAGAGACCTACGGATGGCGAAGATAGCTGGTGTCGAATCAGTTAATGAAATTGACCATCTTCTCCGGGATGCAAGGTCGTGGGGCAAAGAGTATCTCCAAGAGTTTTTTCACAATACATGGGGAAAGCCACTCCCAAATGATCGGGGAATTTCATTAGACCGCAATGGTATTGTCGCCTTGTTCATTATTGCATCCAAGCTCGACATCCTTACTGATGAGTTGCTTAACGACGAACTGGGTTGGGGCCTGCCTGAGAACGCGACTGTTCCGGCTCGAAAATACAACCCGCAATACAGAACATAGGCGTTTCAGGCCATTGTCCGAGCCTTTAGGGCAGGCTAATTATAGTTATGCGGCCCGTGCTGCGAGGCACCCCGGAGGAAGGGGCGTGGGATGATGAAGCGATTGCCGCTGCTCTTAGCTATGGCGCTTGCGCCGTCGCTCGCTTTCGGCCAGACGGTCACGTGCGATCGCTTCGAGCCGAAGGCGACTCTGGAGGGCAACCGCCTCACAGTGTCTCTGGACACGGATCTCCCAGACTCGACTGTCGTGATGGTGAGCGTCTCCAGGTCATACTGGGCGGGCACTCCCGTCAAGCAATACCCACTCGACTACCTCGACACCCGCGCGACGGCCGGTGAGTGGCGCAAGCCGAGAGGCGTGAACGTTGATCATGGCCCGTGGCGCCGAAAGCTGGACGAGCGGATGCGCGTTCGCGCTGCGGCTGGAGAACCCGTTAAGATTGCCACGATTGACACAGATGTCACCGTTTCCTTCACAGTGCCCATCAATCAGGCCGATCCCCGCTTCGGTCCCGGCAACCGGAATCTTGTCGGCAAGAAAGTCTCCACCTCTGGCCTTCGCGTGGTGCGCGCAGAGGTGAAGGTGAAGCATCCCTTCGGTGCAGGTGCACAGCCCAGTCCGGCGGAGTTCGGTGCTCCCGAACGTCTGAGGCCAGGCGTGAAGTACCACCTATCCCGAGAGACGCCGTTGGCACCCGAACGGCACCCAGCTGATCCCCTTCGGGTCGCAGCCTTGATTCGACGAGTTCCCGCCGGGACGATCATCACGGTGTCGAGCGTCGACCGCAGCGACGCGTCGAATCCCTGGTACCGCGTCAAAGCGGCCAGCGCGTCGGGCGCAGACCTCGGTACAGGCTGGGTGAACAGCGTGGCCTTGATTGGCCAGGAGATCAGGGTCATTCGGCCATGATAAGGCCGCATAACTCGAATACAGCCAATCGCACGCGTCGGCGGGTCGGCGAGTCACGCGTACGTTAGGTGCCCTACGAGAGGTTACTACGATGTTTGATGACATGATGAGGGACCGAATAACTGTAAGAACCAAAGCAAGGAGGACTGAGGCATGGTCAAGTCTTTTTT